>NZ_DASQZC010000001.1:0-13898 GCF_035638895.1 Nostoc sp.
GGGCATATTAACGGCATCATTTTTTATATAAAGCTTATTTAGACCCAGGCGACGGGCAAGGCGGTGAGAACGAACCAAGGGAGTCATACCCGTTCCCACATCTATAACATTGTCAGTTGCAACAGGCAAAAAGGGACGATAGCGCCAAATTGAATTGGGCCCGGCTTGAATTGTTTCACGAGTGACAGTCAGACGAAGGGCGCTATAGTCATACTTGACTTCTAAAGGACCAAAACATAACTCACAAACATTACTGGCTTTGAGTTCATATTCCGCACCACATTCCTTACACTTCAAGGCTTGAAAGTAGGCAGTGCTGGTTTGGGTTTGGGTTTGGGTTTGGGTTTTGATTGCCTGAGTCATAAACTAGCTTTCCCTGTTTTCTCTGTCTGCTGTCGCCTGATACTAACACGAGCAAAAATACCAGTCAAACATACCCGACTAAAAATGTCGGATATGTTTAGTGTCGAAAGAAATGATTTATGTAAACTTTTGAGCATAGCAATCCCTGTATTCAGTATTTATTCTTAAAATTTATGTAATAAATACAGCTTTACTTATTTAAGTAATAACACATAAAATACAAATGATAATTTTACATTCATTTATATGGGACTAGTATTTGATTTCTGAAAACATACTTAGGTTGAAAAGCCCCTCTTGTCAGGGTTTTATCTGAAATCTTGCTCAAAAATCAGATATGAGTCTTATAGTTATACTTATTGTTTCAATCTAGTTTTTCGCAAGTATCAATAAGATAACTGTGGATACGCACAATGGCCGAGTTAATTATTACATATTTTTTGTGTATTACATAGTTATATTCGTCAACGAGACAGTATATCTTAATACAAAATTTGTCCTCGCTGAAGAAATTAGTTATTTATACTGAAGTTTATTTTTACAGTTAAATTTATATTTTTACTTATTAGAGCAATCGGCAGCAAAAAAAAGTAAATTAACCGTATTTATGACATTCAGCTTTAAGAATTAAAGCTGAATGTCAATAGGATAGCCGATTTATTTTTGCCTCTTGCTTCAAGATACTTTTTGAGATGAGTAATTAATTTAACTCATTAAGTAGGCATTTCCTAAATCTTAACGTTCGGGTTTGACATAATCGGTAATTTTTAAGAAATTGCCGAACCTTACCCTGCCTGTAAACCAGAATAAAAGTCCAGCAAACAAACAAACTGCTTCCATGTTAAAGCTAAATAAATCTGCCAACAACCAGCGTAAACGCTACCGATCTTTAATAGCAGCAGGATTATTATGTAATAGCCTTTTCCAATTTGTTGCACCCGTATTAGCTGAAGGCACAAAAGCGGGCGAAGTAATTAGCAACACAGCTACAGCAACCTACGAAGACGGCAATGGCCAAATAATCAACGCCACTTCTAACACAGTTACCGTTACAGTGGCAGAAGTAGCTGGTATCACAATCACAGCTAATGGTTTTGATGATCCGAACCAGGGCACAGTGGTATCTGGTGATCAGCTTTTTTATAACTTCATCGTGAAGAACATTGGTAACGACCCCACGAAGTTCCACATTCCTGCCACTGCGGCTGTCACCAGTCTTGGCACATTTGTTAGACTGGAATACAGATTAGATAATAATCCTAATACTGCATGGACACCAATCGATGCCACCGGTAACGGTATCGATACAGCTTCAATAGCGGCTGACGGTTCTATTTTTGTGCGTGCTGTGGTTACCGTTAATGCTGGCGCTAGTGCTGGTCAAACAATTAAAGTTACTTTAGGTGACACCGGCACTAGCACTAATACTCAGAACCAGCCGCGAACCACTAATACAGGTGATGTTTATACGGTAGATAACACTGGTACAACAAATGGTGACATTGCTGGCGACCCTGCTAACGGTGTGCGTGAGGCTAGTGCTTTTGTAGACGCGACTGTCAATGCGTCAAGCTACACTTTTGCTAAAGTACTCAAAACGCTTCCGGCTAATGGCGTCAATGATGCTGGTACTGCAAAAATCAATGATGACACACTGAGTTATAACTTGAGCCTAGAAGTACAATTAACTGATCCAACAGGTAAAGGCATTAACCCAGCTGCATTAACGGGTACGCTCATAAAAGGCTTTACAGAACCTCGCATTTTAGTTTCTGATGCTATTCCCCTGAATACTCAATTGGCAGCTGTACCAGCTGCACCGACTGGTTGGCAAGCAGTTTACACTACAGATCCCATCAGTACCAATGCCAATGCTGCTACTTGGCAACTACTCACTACATCAACGAACCTGACGACAGTAACCCGTGTCGGTTTCGTCAACAACCCGGCTGCTAGTGTCACTTCTGTTATTCCTAATTCGCCAGCAATCAATTTCTCGATTCAGGTTAGAGTTAGATCAACTTTCACTGGAGCATCATTAACGGTCAATAACATTGCCCAATTGTTTGGTCAAAGCAATGGTGTAGCAAATACAGATACCAATAACGATGGTATTCCAGATACGTTTATATATGACGAATCTGGTGACCAAGATCCCAGTAACTATAACGGTATAACGCCTCCTGGGGCAGATACAAATAACGATGGCATTCCTGACGCCGCTCCTACCCCAGTTGAAGACGGCTATATTGATAGCTCAACGGACTTAACTAGTACCGGGACTGACTCTGGCAATAATAACGGAGGAACTGGTCCAGGTGGTGAAGCGAACAGTACCATAGTGACACAAGTTACTGCCATAGTCCAAAATGGACCCGAAACTTTCCCAAATGCCACTGGTCCGGGTGGTGACCTGAACACTGACTTCACCAACAAATCTTCACTAGTCGATGCGAATGCAAAACCAGGAGCAACCATCAATCCTACGGCCGTCACTTTCACCAACACCGTAAGAAATGCCAGTACCCAGGCAAACGACATTTCCCTACTTCCTATCCCACCATCTCCTGCCACCAATCTGCCAACAGATACGACGGTGACCATTACGTATGTCCAGAATGGGACACCATTGTCAAAACAGTATACCTGGAACGGTAGTGAATTCCTGTTTAATAATAGTCCGATTAATGAAACGACTGATTACATCACCGTTAACGATGTGCAACCAGGCGGCAATATCACTTATAGCGTAGTAGTGGATCTACCGCTTGGCACTCGACTCTCCACTGATGATGACATCCTCAGAGGCTATCCAGTGCTTATCACTGCTTTTGTTGATGATACAACCATTGGTTTAGGCACAGAAACTGCCAGGAATACCACCATTAATCGGGTTTACACAGGCTTCCTAAAGCTAGTTAAAGAGTCTAGAGTCCTGAAAGGAACTGGTCCAGATGTTGGAGCCGGTCAGGATAACTTTGATTCAACACCAGCTTTTGATCCTGATGGTAGTGGACCTTTGCTGTCTGTCGATCCCAATCCAAACGTTGCTGATGTACAAAGAACACCCGCTCCAGGAAATATTATCGAGTACCAGATTAGGTACAGGAACATTTCTGAAATCCAACCCTCAGGCGGAGCTAATAACGTGATTTTGACAGCCAACAACGTCATTATTACTGAAGATGGTGCTCTCTCTATTACTCCTGGGGATGGTCTGAACAACTGGGCGCTGGATAGAAATAGCGATGGTATAATTGATACCAGCAACGTTGCGAATACAGCTACAGATTCTTCTGGTAACGCAACCATTGAATTCTTCAACGTAAACGCGACAACAGACACGTCTAATACTGATGTCACCAGGTATGTGGACAAAGCAGGCAACGTTGCACCAAGTCCGACAGACCAAACATTTAAGTTCCAACGCAGGGTGAACTAACGTCAGCTGTTTTTCTCATTAAGGGGATCTAAGAGAATCTTTCCTATGTACACTGCGTTCTGATCCCCCCAACCCCCCTTCAAAGGGGGGCTAATCACCAATCAAAATTCTGGAAGTTTAAAGAGGTTATTCAGATGAAGAGTGTTTCTATTGCAAGTATAGGAGCGATCGCTTTGATTGCAACTACACCATTTATCAGCCAAATTCCTGGAGTAGCGAATATCTGGCACTCAGAAAGTGCTAACGCCCAAAATACCCAAGCTAAAGGGCAAGTACAGTTGCGTTTGGATGCACAAAAGCAAGTTGTGCAAAAAGATGGGCAGGGTAAGGAAAAGGTAACTTGGCAACCATTACAAGGTAAAGCTGTGGTGCAGCGAGGAGATGTGTTGCGTTACACAGTTAGTGGTGAAAACAGAGGCGATCGCCCAGTCAAGAATCTTACTATTAATCAACCCATTCCTCAAGGAATGGTGTATAAGCTGAAATCTGCAAATGTGAATGTTAACAAAGGAGCAAAGATTATCTACAGCATTGATGGCGGACGCAGCTTTGTGGAAAATCCCACTGTTAAAGTCACTCTCCCTAACGGCAAAGTAGAATCTCGTCCTGCTCCAGCTAAAGCCTACACTCACATTCGCTTGGGTTTTGGCGAATCTATCCCTGCGAAGACTACAGTCAAGGGGACTTATGAGGTACAGGTGCCGTGAGAAAAATAAGTTACGAGTAGGGATTAGGGATTTGGGAACTTGTGGCTTCCTCTGAGGATAAGAGGTAATAGGGATTGGGGATTGAAAGAATTTATGACTATATCTCTTTTCTAGTAACCAGCCCCCAATACCTAGCCCTTTGCTATGAGCATTGCCCACTACGAGTCCAAATATTTTAACGGTTGCCGATTTGACAGATACACCCTGTGAAATTTGTTACTGCCAGAACCCGAACGGTGAAGTCAAATAGGAGAAAAGTTCAGTGCGCCGTCAAAAGTCGCGACACCAGATTCATATCTGCAAAAGCTGGTTCCAGCAGTTAACGGCAACCGTTTTGGTCGCAAGTGTTTTGCACAGTTCCTTACCTGGGATAGCGCAACCAGCTGATAACCGGGTTGTGCCTTCAGCTATCACAAACCAAGCTACTTATACTTATACAGACTCTACTAATAATACATTTCAAGGAACGACTAGTCAGATTCAAGCCAACTCTGGTTCCTTAATTGACCCTTTTGGGCGAATTTTAGGTTGCGGTAGCGAAGTTTTACCTGACTATACAGGTTTTTCTGTCGGTTTGTACGAACCTAACCCCAACGATCCAACGGGGACAGAACTAGGAAATTTGCTTCCCCTGACCCGGACAGAGTTGCCTGATATTCCTAACAATAAAATTCCCAGTGGGAAAGCGCCAAATACCGAGAATAGCAACCCTTACTTTATTAGTAATAATCCTGCGGGTGTATACAATTTTCTATTTGATCCAGAAAAGGGTCAAACCAATGTGGGTAGAACTTATATTTTTGTAATTAATCCACCGCCAGATTCAATTTATAGACAGCGACGCATCAAGATTGAAATCGTTGGAAACACTGGCGGCAATATTGTCCAGTATGTTGCTACTTCCTTAGATGGTCAGCCAATCAATCGCACAGGTGACACCAGAGTAGAGGACACAGCTGTCTTAGTGGACAATGCTGAACTTCAAGGACTGGACTTATTAGCGTTTGATTTGACCACAAATCTGTGTCAACCCAATCAAGTGCAGATTGTCAAAACAGGCGATCGCGCTACTGCTGAACCTGGAGATACGGTCATTTACCGCGTTTCGGTCAGAAATTTAATTGATGTGAATTTGAATAATGTAGTTGTCAGCGACAATTTACCCTTAGGATTCAACTTCTTGCCCAATTCTGTCCGGGGAGAAATTGACGGTCAGCCAGTCACTATCACCTCAGAACGCAATGGAACCACGGTGACATTCAGGACAGACGCTACTATCCAACCGGAAAGAGTGTTAAATATTGCCTACGCTACCCAACTAACCCCTGACTCTGTACGGGGTACGGGTCGTAACAGTGCGATCGTTAACTTGCAACGGGTTGACAACGGTTTTAGCGCCAAAGATGGCCCTACAACCCACCAGTTGAAAATTCGACCAGGAATTGTCTCTGATTGCGGCACTATCATCGGTCGAGTGTTTGTAGATAAGAACTTTGACGGAGAACAACAGCCTGGTGAGCCGGGAGTGCCTAATGCCGTGATTTTTATGGAGGATGGTAACCGCATCACCACAGACCCGAAAGGTCTGTTTTCTTTAGCCAATGTGTTACCTGGAAATCACACAGGTGTCTTAGACTTCAGCAGCCTACCTGGTTATACCCTAGCTCCCAACAAAAAATTCCGCGAACGCAATAGCCAATCTCGCCTCGTGCGTTTACAACCTGGTGGGATGGTACGCATGAACTTCGCAGTCACCCGTACCTTCCAGGAGGAAGTAAAGAAATGAAACCCAGACTGCACCCTTCAACTAGTTTCAAGTTTCGGCTGGGGGTTATGGCATTTTCTGTCAGCTTGGTTGCATATCCAACCATAGCAAAAGCCGAATTTTTTGAGCAATCAGAGACTCCGGTAAAAACAGTTAAACAGGATATCACACAGACAACTGAACAAGAAGAAAAGATTAGCGCTAACTCGTCTCTTCCCAATACTTTCGCAGCCTCTCTGGTAACAAATAGTTCTGCTGATACTTCTACCTCAACTCGGCTCAGGAATGCTTTGAATAACAAGCAAACCGCAACTAAAATTTTGCAACTTCCAGCACTAGATGATACCAAGTTAGATGTAGATTTACGGAAAATAGCAGGAACTGAGGACAAGGTTACAAAGCCGCAAAAAGAGATTTCCTCTCGATCTTCCAAGTTCTCAACTGCCCAAACCTCCCCAATAGCGGTAAAAATCCTTACACCCAGGGCTAACACAGTTGTAGATGGGCCAACTACAACAGTAATATTGCAATTCTCTCCCGGTAGTCAAATAGAATTGCGGGTGAATGGTGCATTAGTAGAGACCTCGTTAATTGGACGCACAGAAACAGATACCAATACCAAATTGGTAACACAGACATGGGTTGGTGTTTCTTTAAAAGAAGGAGAAAACACCATCTCTGCACAGGTATTAGGTGCGACAGAACCGCCTGTGACAATACAGGTGGTGGCGCGAGGAACGCCGAAGCAACTCACGCTGGAAACGGTTGAGGCTCGCATCCCAGCTGATGCACGTTCCACGGCAACAATTCGAGGTGAACTCATCGATGAAAATCGTAATCGTGCTAACCAAGATGCTGTTGTTACCTTAATATCCACAGCTGGCGAGTTTGTTGGGGAAGACTTCAAACCCGATCAACCAGGATTCCAAGTAGAGGCAAAGGCAGGGCAATTCACAGCAAATCTGCGGTCAGACTTGAAGGCGCAAACTGTGCGAATTCAAGCAACTACTAGCAGTTTAGAAGCTTTTACCCAACTGCAATTTGAAACGGCACTACGTCCTAGTTTAGTCACTGGGGTAATAGATTTGCGTTTGGGCGCTAGAGGTACAAATTATTACGGAAGTTTCCGTGATTTCTTGCGTCCCGATGAAGATAACAAAACACAATTAGATTTCAATTCAGCAATATTTGCGACTGGAGCAATTGGCGAGTGGTTGTTTACAGGTGCATACAACAGTTCTCGCAGTCTTAATGAAGACTGCAACTGTGATAATCGCCTTTTTAGAACATATCAATTTAATGAACAAAACTATCCTGTCTACGGCGATAGCTCTAGAGTTGATGTCATTACTCCTTCAACTGATAGCGTATTCCTACGTTTAGAACGCTCGACTGGCATCTTGGGAACTGCACCTGATTATGCGATGTGGGGTGACTACAATACTGAAGAGTTTGCTCGCTCGTCACAGCAATTTACTGCTATCACCCGTCAACTCCACGGCTTTAAAGCTAACTACAACTTAGGAAATCTACAAATTACAGGTTTTTATGGCAATCAGCTAGAAGGGTTTCAACGGGATACCATTGCTCCTGATGGCACCAGTGGCTATTACTTCCTCTCCCGTCGAATACTCCTTCCAGGTAGTGAAAATGTCTTTATTGAGTTAGAAGAACTTAATCGTCCTGGTACTGTATTGGAGCGCAGACAGCTTAACAGAGGGCCAGACTACGAAATCGATTACGATCGCGGCACCTTATTATTTCGCGAACCGATTCTTCGCACTGATATCGATCAAACCGGACAAGTATTGGTACGCCGGATTGTTATAACTTACCAATACGACAGCCAAGACTCTGATAGCAGTATTTTTGCTGGTCGTTTGCAATATAACCTCTCCCGCAACGCCACCAACCAAAGTTGGATAGGAGCAAGTTTCGTACAAGAAAATCAGGGGGTGCGTGACTTTCAACTTTACGGTACAGATGCGCTAATTGCTTTGGGTGACAAGGGTAAGTTGACAGGAGAATATGCTCATTCATCCAATGATTCTGAGCTTATAGGGAAGATCAGTGGTAGTGCTTACCGCTTGGAAGCTGAGGGACAGATTGCTAATGGTATTCAAGGGCGTGCTTATTATCGTCATGCTGATACAGGCTTTGCTAATAATGCCACTATCAGCTTTGTACCAGGGCAAACCCGCTATGGCGCACAAGTTACAGGCAGACTGACATCAACCACAAATGTGCGAGCGCAATATGACCACGAAGACAATTTTGGTATTGCACCGCAACCACTAGATACATTTGAAGAACTATTTGCACCGCGTTCTGAAGCGATACCCGGTAGTAAAGTGGATAATTCCCTGACGACCCTTTCTGCTGGGATTCAACAACACTTCGGTAACGCCACAGTCGATGTGGATTGGATTCATCGTCAAAGAGAAGACCGCATCCCCGACAGCGCCCTAAGTGGTACTTCCGATCAGTTGCGATCGCGCTTCACATACCCTCTAGCCAAAAACTTGACTTTCTTGGCGCAAAATGAACTTACTTTATCTTCTGAGGCTGATACTGTTTACCCAGACCGTACCATATTAGGGTTGAATTGGGCTGTATTGCCTGGTGTCAATCTCACTCTTGCTCAACAGTTTTACTCTGGCGGTCAGTTTAGTGATAACTCCATCACCAGCTTGAGTGTTAACGGCGAACACAAACTTGGCTCAGATACCACCTTGACTGGTCGTTACTCGATTTTAGGTGGTGCCAATGAAATGACTACCCAAGGCGCTATTGGACTAAATAATCGCTGGCTTATTGCTCGTGGTTTGCGGCTGAACCTGGCTTACGAACACGTCTTTGGTGGCTTCTTTGGGCGGACTGCGGCGGGACAGCAATATGCTCAACCCTTTGCCGTTGGTCAAACTGCCTCCTCTATCGGATTTGATGGTGGTGATAGCTATAGCGTGGGGTTAGAATACAGTGATAATCCACAGTTTCAAGCCAGCGCCCGCTACGAGCATCGCACCTCTTCTAGTGGTTCTAACACCGTCATCTCAGCTGGTGCTAGTGGTAAAATTTCTCCGGCTCTCACAGCTTTGGTGCGCTATCAACAGGCAAATTCATCCAATCAAAGGCTTGCAGGACTAGGAGATACAGTTAACTTGAAGGTGGGTTTAGCTTACCGCGACCCCAATAGCGATTCATTTAATGCTTTATTGCGTTATGAATATCGCCAAAATCCATCTGTAATACCTGATACACTCCTTTTTGGCAGTGGTACAGGTTCTGATGACCATACCTTTGCCTTAGAAACTATCTACGCTCCTAACTGGCAATGGGAATTCTACGGCAAGTATGCCTTGCGTAACAGCACGTCTTACTTAGCTAACGATTTAGTCGGCACCAGTATGGTCAATCTAGCGCAATTCCGAGCGATCTATCGCTTGGGATACAGCATGGATTTGGTGGGTGAGGCTCGCTGGATTGGTCAATCTAACTACACAGAAACAGGCTTCGTGATTGAAACAGGCTATTACCTAACTCCTAACCTGCGGCTGGCTGCTGGATACGTTTTTGGTAATGTCGATGACCGAGATTTCTCAGGTACGCGATCGGCAGGAGGGGCATATTTAGGGGTAACGCTGAAGCTCAACGAATTGTTTGAGGGCTTTGGACAGCAAAAACCTGTACCAGGTAAAGAACGACCAATGAGCGATACCCAGGTGAAAAAGGAAAGCTAAAAATATGAATTTATTTATACATGGAAATTTCTGTAATTATCTTACAAAATCAAATTCGGCAGATTACAGCCTCCTGCATAGCACCTCTAAACCTGCAATAAATGCATTAATTACAGCGCTTTTTCTTGGCGTAAATATTATTAAGAAGTTCCAGCCATGAAAATACGTCAGTCTCATTTACACAAATTTTTAGCTTCCACCACCTTGACTTTGGCAGCAGCAATCCTGTGGCCATATTCATCAGCACTTGCTGCTGCACAACTTACAATTACTCCCATTACCTGGAACATCATTGGCTTAGATAGCAATAACGTCAGCGTCGGGCCAAATGTTTTTATGACAGGTGCTCGTGTATGTAACACTGGCAGTACTGCCGCCACCAATGTCAAAGCTACCTTTGTGCGAGAGGGAAATACCAACAGCTTCATAAATTTACAAGGTGCCAGCACACTCTCTATTTCTTCTCTGGCGGCTGGTTCTACTACTGCTGCTAATACTCGCCCTCCCACCTTTTATGGAGCAGTCCCCAGTAACTGTACTGACTTTTACTACAACATTGTTATTATCCGTAGTTCAGCAGCTTATAACACTAAACAGCTATATCGCATTGAAGCGACTGCTGATAATCTTGGTATTGTCAGCACCCCTACAAATCGTGAGTTGTATGTAGAAAAACTGATTTCTCAAAATCGCAATTCAGTAGCAACCATCACAGGGCCATCTACTGTTGTTGTTGGCCAGACTTATCAATATATAGTTACAGGAAGCACAGCTACTGGGGGATATGAACAGTTGGTGTTCTCCCCAAACTTTCCCAACACAATTTTTCAGGTAGTTGGCGTTACAGCAACCTACACAGCACCATCTAGTGTAACTAACAATTCAATATATGCGGATGCTTGTGGTTGGACTAATGATATTACCAGCTCCACTTACCATAACAACTTAGAATGTACTGATACATCAATTCCAGATGGTTACTCTGGTGGTAAAGCAGGTAACAATGTCAGCACAACTTACACTGTCAAGATTCTCTCATCTGGTACTGCCACATTCGTCAATTTGATCTACGACTTTTCGGGTAGTAGCTATCACTATAATACTGACTATAACGACGCTACCAAAGGTACTACTATCACAGCTATCGACCCACCAGATTTAACAATTACGAAAAGCCATACAGGTGACTTTACTCAAGGAGGAAATGGAACTTACAACCTGACAGCAAAAAACTCCGGTAGCAGCCCCACACTCCAACCAGTAACTGTAGTGGATGACTTACCTACAGGACTCACGCCCACCACAGCTAGTGGTACTGGCTGGACTTGCACAGTATCAGGACAAAAAGTTACCTGCACCCGTTCAGATACTTTAGCTAGTGGAGCCAGCTACCCAGCAATTAGTCTCAATGTTGCTGTAGCTTCTAATGCCTCATCCAGCCTGACTAACGTTGCTAATGTCTCAGGTGGTGGCGAGACGAATATAACTAACAACAATGCTAGTGATCCTACAATAATAAATGGTGTTCCTGACTTAACAATTACCAAGACTCATACAGGCAACTTTACTCAAGGCGTAAGCGGAACATACACTATCACTGCAAAAAACTCTGGTGGTGCTGCCACCAATGGACTTGTAACCGTAAGTGACACTCTGCCCACAGGTTTGACTCCCACAACGGCAACAGGCACAGGCTGGACTTGTACAATTTCCAGTCAGACTGTTACTTGTACCCGCTCCGATACTCTGGCAGCAGGTTCAAGTTATCCTGATATCAGCCTAAGTGTCACCCCAGCTTCTAATGCTGCATCCAGCCTGACTAACATTGCTAATGTCTCAGGTGGTGGCCAGACAAATACCACCAACGACAGTGCCAGTGACCCTACAATAATAAATGGTGTTCCTGACTTAACAATTACCAAGATTCATATAGGCAACTTTACTCAAGGCGTAAGCGGAACATACACTATCACTGCAAAAAACTCTGGTGGTGCTGCCACCAATGGACTTGTAACCGTAAGTGACACTCTGCCTACAGGTTTGACTCCCACAACAGCAACTGGTACAGGCTGGACTTGCACAGTATCAGGACAAACTGTCACTTGTACCCGCTCCGATGTGCTTGGAACAGGTGCTAGCTACCCAGCAATTAGCCTCAGTGTCACCCCAGCTTCTAATGCTGCATCTAGCCTGACCAACGTTGCTAGTGTCTCAGGTGGTGACCAGACAAATATCACCAACGACAGTGCCAGTGACCCCACGACAATTAACGGTATACCTGACTTAACAATTACCAAGATTCATATAGGCAACTTTACTCAAGGCGTAAGCGGAACATACACTATCACTGCAAAAAACTCTGGTGGTGCTGCTACTAATGGACTTGTAACTGTAACTGACACTCTGCCTACAGGTTTAACTCCCACAACAGCAACTGGTACAGGCTGGACTTGTACAGTATCAGGACAAACTGTTACTTGTACACGCTCCGATGTTCTTGGGACAGGTGCTAGCTACCCAGCAATTAGCCTCAGTATTACCGCAGCTTCTAATGCTGCATTCAGCTTGACTAACGTTGCTAATGTCTCAGGTGGTGGCCAGACAAATACTACCAACGACAGTGCCAGTGACCCTACAATAATAAATGGTTTTGCCAAGTTAATTTTAGTCAAACGCATTACTGCTATTAACGGCAACACCTCAAATGGTTCTGTGAGTTTGACTCAAGTGGTGGATGACCCCAACACTACCGATGACAACAACAGCAAGTGGCCCGCTAATTACCTTAAAGGTGCGATTGATGGCGGTAAAGTCAAACCAGGCGATGAATTAGAATACACTATCTACTTCCTCTCTAGTGGCAGTATTCCTGCTAAAAATGTCACTGTCTGTGACTTGATGCCTATTAGTACCACCTTTGTTCCCACTGCCTTTACATCTAATTCTGGCATTACTCTAGCAATTGGCTCTACAACACCAGTCTTTTTGACAAATGCTAGTGATACCGATGGCGGTCAGTTTATCGTAGTTGGCACAGAAACTCCTGGCTCTTGTAATAAAGCTGCTTTCTCTAACCCCACACCACCCCCTCTTCCAGCTGCTCAAAACCTTGAAGGAGCCGTAGTAGTGGATGTAGTTACGGGTTCGACTACCTTCCCTGCTAACACAACTGGTAGTCCTGCATACGGTTTCATTCGGTTGCGCGCTAAGGTAAAGTAATAAGATTGTAGAGACGTAATACTGCTACGTCTCTACAAGGGTTCTGGATGGTGCGTATTTAATTTCTGGTGATGTCTAATTCTTAAACAGATAAGGCTTGTCTCACTTCAATTGGTTCACCCGTCAAGCTAAAAGGGCGAACTTCAGTAATTTTTACCTTCACTAATTGCCCTTTCAATTCCTTGATGTCGCCACTGAAGAATGTCAGACGATTACCGTCAGTACGTCCCATGACCTGGGTTTGATCTTTGAGATTTTGGTCTTCTACTAAAACTTCTTCAATGCGTCCAAAGTAACGTTGCGATCGCTCGGCTACTTTCAAGTTTCCTAAATGATTCAGGCGTTGGAGGCGATCGCTTTTAACTTCTTCACTTAGCTGATTATCCCACAAAGCGGCTGGTGTCCCTGGACGCGGCGAATATGCTGCTGTATTCAACATATCAAAGCCAATATCTTCCACCAGTTTCAGGGTATTTTCAAACTGTGCTTCTGTCTCCCCAGGAAAACCGACAATCGCATCGGCACTAATGGAAGCATCTGGCATATACCGCCGAATGGTATCGATAATCCGGCGATATTTTTCATGGGTATAACCCCGCGCCATCGCCTTTAAAAGTTCATTATCTCCAGATTGAAAGGGAATGTGGAAGTGTTTGCAGACT
>NZ_DASQZC010000002.1:0-1636 GCF_035638895.1 Nostoc sp.
ACCTATCATGCCGTAGAAGGGCAGCACCAACAGCCTCACTTGACTGAAACACCGAACTTTGATCCGAATGAACCTTCTATCAATGTCAACATTCGGACTAAAGATGATGTAATTGAAATGGAATGGGATGTTGTTGGTTGTCTGAGCTTTAAGCGAGAAACGGGTAAATGGTCGAAGTTGCGTCCTGGTGAATTAGTGCCGACTTGATAGAAAATGATTGGTGTATCTTACAGCTATTTTCAGGTAAGTAGATCATGCGGTAGGGGCACAGCAATGCTGTGCCCCTACGTCAGATGTGGTTCAAATACATGATTTCTGCTGTAATGAGATTTTGTTCTTCAACGATCGCTAATTCATGGTATGGGGAGGAGATGTCAGGAAAGCGATGGCATTCTGATTTTTTTGAAACAGCAAAACCTTTGCCCTGAGACTTTTGCTCGTAGTTTATTTAATTAAGAACCGCTATGTTATATGCTTAAATAAATAACGTTAACTCTATAAAAATAGATATTTTAAATAACTTTGACAACGGAACTAAAAGACCTTGCAATAAATAAATACGCTTTAGCACTGCATACCACCACACCAGAATTAGGTTTGGTAATTAGTAATTTTGCAGGCGATACTCGCTCTCAAATTTGGAATTTAGGGCGTGATTTATCTAGTTTAGTGCATCAATATTTAATTGAATTTATCAAACCGCAAGCTTGGGCAGATTTGTCCTTTATCGCAGTTGCAAAAGGGCCTGGCGGCTTTACAGGAACTCGAATTGGCGTTGTTACTGCTCGTACTTTGGGGCAACAGTTAGATATCCCCGTGTTTGCGATTTCAACTTTGGCTGCGGTAGCTTGGGCAGAAGCAGGCAAAAGTCAAAATCCCAAAACTATTGCTGTGGAAATGCCAGCACAACGAGGTCAAATTTTTGCTGCGATTTATCAATTTCAGCCAGATGCTTCTAAACTAATAGTGTGTTTATCAGATAGAGTGTTGACACCAGAAGCATGGCAGGAAACTTTAGCGAATTGGAACACTAATTATCAGTTGATTCAAGCTCAATCTGGATTAGCAGCGACGGTGACAAGTATTTTGGAATTAGCTAATCTCGATTGGCAAGAAGGCAAATTTCCTAATTGGTCAGAGGCTTTGCCATATTATGGGCAACATCCAGTACAGGATACATAATGCTTATAAATAATTTATAAACATTGATAGCAGAGGGGGAGTGGTAGAGGTGAAACGTGAGTGTGAAATAGCAAATGCTACAAACAGCGAACGCATTCTCAGAAATTTGCTTACGGGAACTTGTAGTAAGAACTTGTTATCTTTAACACCACAGCTTGATTTACGATCAAATTTATGCTCTCTCCCTTACCATCATCTGTATTCATACTTATATTAGGGCTTGCCATAACTCAAACCTTTGGATGCACAACTCATAAAGATAATTCAGCGATCGCTCAAACTTCACCAAAGCCAGCACCCCAAGAAATCGTGCAACCAGGAGAAGTTCGACCTCTACCAGGCAAATTGAATACAATACCCGTTTTTAACAGCAATAGCCCAGAATGGATTAAAACTGAGGGTATTTTACTTTCTACCTTTCCGACAAACGGTAAAAAAGTTCCAGCAGCACATC
>NZ_DASQZC010000003.1:0-3386 GCF_035638895.1 Nostoc sp.
AAAGTGGTGCAACTAACACTAGTAAAAAGAGGATCAATATCAGATCCACAACTCGCTTCAGTTTCATACTGAAGTAACCAGGCATTAGGTTAAAACCATCGCTAAAAGCCAACCATTTATCTTGTAGCAGCGATGAAGGTAGTTTATACCAAAATGTTTGGTATACATCGGGCAATGTGTAAACCGGAATGCCTCGCAACCGCATCTGCATTAACTGTTGTGTTTCAGATGTGGAAAAATTTATCTGCGTTGTAACTATGACCCCAGACCACGATTCTTGACTCCATTGCGATAAATCGCTCAAATTTCCCTGATAACTCAGATTGCTTTTTGGCAAGTCTATAGTTTTTTGATTTTCCTCTGCTAGAACAGTCAATTTCCCTAAAGGATTAAGTACCAGCAGTTTTTGTGCAAATTTAATCGCATTATCCCCTGCACCTAATATTAGCCAACGACTTTTCAGAGCGTGCGATCGCACCCATTTCAGTGCCACTACGCGCAATATCACTGCCCAAATAGTAAAGATTCCCACGCTAGGTAAGAAGACACTCCGCCACGATAATGGGTTATATTTGGCAACGCCTGACAAGTAAATTAGAGCAGAAATAAAGAAAGCGATCGCAATGTTACAAACAATAATTCGAGCAGGCGCTCTTAAACCTGCAATTTGCCGATCTGGATGGTAAGCATCTGCTAAATAAAATGCTGCAAGTATCATGCAAACAAATGCATAAGGTAACGGATTTAGCCAATGTAACGGTTGATCTAAACGCAACCATTGTGCGATCGCTAAACAAATAAGCAACCCAAAAATATCCCCTAATAAGAGCAATATCGGTAGCCTGCGTACTACATTTGGCAACCTAGTACTGGCACAGGAACTTACATAACTTGTAAGAGTCATTGATTTTTCTAATTCTTCAGTATGTTTGGTATTAATTTTTTTGTTAAAACCAGCAAAATCTTCAAAGACGGTAATTTTAAAGACTAGTTGTATTGTGTCAAAGCATACATAAATAATTCTTTCATAATGCTCTGCTTTCAAAAAAATTGAGTATTCGTTATTACCAACTGACAGGAAAAATATCAGTATATTTTTGTGCTATGTTTATAGTACATATTATTTATCTTGGCTGTAGAAGCTAGGCTACAGATTTAAATTTGTTCCTTTTATATTTGCATTATGTCATGAATGTAGTCAATATGAAGTAGGAATTTAAATTAATTATCAGCATAGATTTACTTTCAAACTATGTAAGCTGATCGGCATTTAAGTTGCATGAAGGTAGGGCTGAAGCCCTTACTACAAGCGAATCATCCTGGAAAAATCAATGACGATTAGCTTATCTACATAGCGATACAATATGCTAGAACATTGATTTAATGTGGTCACTTGCTTGCTATATCCTGAGGTTATAATTAATTAGAGTTGGTGACGATAGTGTAATAAAAACAGTCTCTAACTTAAGTAAGTCAGCGTGAATATTCGTAGTTGGAATAAGGCAAAATGTAAGAGCCAGGAAGCAGGAAATACTATAACTTTAAGCTAAATTAGTTTTTTTAGATAGTTTGGTTTTATTGTGCCAACTTACTTGTTATAAGTTACCTTTTTCTAAATTCTAGTTACTTTAATAACACCAGTACGTATTTACATATCTTGGGTATTAATGCTTAAATAAAACAATAGGGAGTATTAAAGTTTTTATTCTCCCAAAAAAGGTAAATAAAAAATGAGAACGTAGAGGAATAAGCCACGGGATCGTGTTAATAGGAGGCGTCATGACTGAAGAAGAAAACCAACTTTTAATTGAACACGCTCGTGCGATACCTGCGGCGGGCTACGCCTACGCTAAAAGACTCTACAAAGACGCTCCAATGGAGGAACTGATAAGCTTAGGGAAAATTGAACAATGCTCCCAAACAATACCCTTAAATCTGAGACTACAATAAAACTAAAAATTATTTATCTTGAATACTTACAATTTTATATACAAGCACATGAAACTGGATAAAAGTTCAAGTTTTCTTGGATTAAAATACTTATCAAAGTAATATTAAGATTCAGATAGAAATATTAAAAATACCTTGACATTTAGATAATGTTTCTGAGATGAGTCTGACAAAGATGTAAAAAAATTAAATAGAAAAAACACATAATATGGTAAATTTTTATATGTTATTAAAAAATATTTAAGTATATAAGTTTGTCAGAATAACTATCTTGGGCTACCAAATTTGATTGTGAAGCACAATTAGTAAGTATTTTAAGTATTTGCAATATATTCCATGCCCTCTAACCAAGAAGACCAAAACTCCTTAGATTTGCAACAATACTCGCTGATTCTGAAAAGGCATTGGCTAGTCATAGCTGTAGTAACTGCCTCTATTTCTGGACTGTCAGCTTTAATTGCCATCAGACAAAAACCAATTTATGAAGCAGAAGGCAAGTTGCTTTTCAGTAAAACTGACCGTGTTTCTTCGCTGACAATTCCCTCGGCACAAGTTGGAGAGTTGAGCGGTGTAACTCAACTAAGCAGCCCTTTGGATACAGAAGCAGAGATAATTCGCTCCAATCCAATAGTTAAGAAAACCATTACTAGCCTAAGCCTGACAGATAAGAAAGGAACACCTCTAAAAATAGATGAGTTTCTCAAAAAACTTAAGGTTAAAAGTATCCGAGGTACAGATATTTTGGCGATTTCTTACAGCAGTAGCGATCCAAAAGAAGCCGCAGTTGTTGTGAATTCGGTGATGAAATATTACCTGGCAAACAATATTAGTGTTAATCAAGCTCAGGGAAGGGCTGCAAAGAGATTTTTGAGTAACCAATTGCCTGAGGTAGAGGTAAGGGTGGTTAGAGCAGAGGCAGCTTTGCGTAAGTTTAAAGAAGAAAACAAGGTAGTTGCCTTAGAACAAGAAGCTACCACAGGTGTGGAAAGGCTCAATGATTTATCTAACCAAATAACTCAAGCTCAGTCAAACTTGGTAGATGCCAAGACTCGCTCACAACTTCTGCAACGTCAATTGAAATTAAATTCGCCCCAAGCCGTGGATATGGGCAATTTAAGTCAATCAAAAGTTGTGCAGGAAGTGCTAACAGAATATCAGAAAGTGGAAAGCGAGTTAGGGGTGGCACAGACTCGCTATACAAACCAACATCCAACGATCATTAATTTGACCGCAAAAGCAGCAGCTCTCAAAAAACAGTTAGCAATGCGAGTTTCGGAAAACGCAGGCAGCGAAAAATCTGTACCAACGCAAAATTTACAGATGGGGGAACTCAAGCAGACTCTAACTGCTCAGTTGGTACAGTCGGATGTGGAACGTTCAGCATTAGCCAATCGAATTAAGGTTTTGCAGGATGCATACACAATGTCCCAAAAAAG
>NZ_DASQZC010000004.1:0-4847 GCF_035638895.1 Nostoc sp.
ATACCCTCGATAAACTATAGTTCTAGAACCATTGTAGAGTTCTTCACTGATGCGATATCCGGGAATATTGACAAGAGTGCTATCCATACTGCCAAATCTTTAATACTTATAGATTTAGTATTCCCAGAATCTATGAAATTGTTTATCAACAAGAGGAAAATTTTAGACCGGAATTTCAATAATAAATTCTGTTCTTGCTCCTTCCACCTTTTTATCTTCAACCTTCGACAGGTAGGATAATCTCAAATTCCGTCCCCTGTCCTAATTTAGAAACGAAATTAATTTGTCCACCATGAGTTGAAATAATGGAGTAGGCTACTGCTAATCCTAATCCCGTTCCTTTACCGACAGCTTTTGTGGTAAAGAAGGGGTCAAATACTCGTTTTTGGATTTCTTCAGAAATTCCAATACCATTATCGGCAATGCGAATACTCACACTCTTAGTTAAAGAATTGTTTAGTGCTGTACGAATTGTAATGGTACTTGTTTTTTGGACTTCATTTAAGGCATCAATGGCATTATTCAAGATATTCATAATTACCTGATTGATTTGTTTGGCGTGACAACTCACTAGCGGAAGTTCAGCATAGTCTTTGATAATTTCAATTTCACTAAGTCGGTGTTGCAGAATTAACAACGTATTCTCAATACCTTCATGAATATTTACGGCTTTGATATCGGCTTCATCAAGTCGGGCAAAATTCCGCAGAGATAAGACAATATTCTGAATACGTTGACTACCTTGTTGCATAGAATTTAGCAGATTTGGTAAGTCTTTTATCGCGTAATCTAAATCTTTTTCATTGAGATAAGCTTGAATTTCGGTAATAGGTTGTGGATATTGATGTTGATAAAGATTAATACCCTCTAGTAAATCTTGAAAATGCTCTTTTAGATATATAATGTTGCCGGAAATAAAGCTAATTGGGTTATTAATTTCATGGGCAATTCCAGCCACCATTTGCCCTAAACTCGACATTTTTTCAGTGTGAATCAATTGAGCTTGGGTTTGTTGTAATTCCTGAAGAGTATGGGATAATTGCTGATTTTTGTGATGAAGTTCTTGGGTGCGCTGGTCTACTTTTTGTTCTAGGGTGTTGTAGAGTAAGGCGTTTTCTAGAGAAATTGCCGCTTGGCTGGTTAATAATTCTAATATATCTAAGCGATCGCCTACAAATGCACCCATTGTTAGCTGATTTTCTAAGTACAAAATCCCTAGTAGCTTCCCCTGATTCCGAATTGGCATACACAGCGCACTTTTGGGTTGATGCTGGCGCATATATTCCCCAATTACATTAGGCAAATGGGTTTTGAGATCATCGATAAAAACTGTTTCTAGAGTGTTTTTCACATACTGAATCAGTTTGATTGGAATACCAGGATGATTATCTAAAGGTGCTGTTTGCAATATAGTACCTTCTAAAGTGGCGATCGCTCGCACTTGGCATAAGCCATTCTGAAAGAGAATTAACGCACACCGATCAGCACCAGCATTTTCGAGAATAATCTGAGTTAGCTTCTCGATTAGCTCATCTAAGTGAATTGCGGTAGAGATTGCTTGGGAAGCTTTAAAGACAGAGCCAAAGTCCAGCACTGAATTGCTGCTGGAGGAACTTGAGATATGGGTTGAAGAGTGAATATTACTAAATGCAACATTGTTGCTCAGTGTTTCTTGCAAGTTAGGTTTGAGATTTTTTTGTTGCAGAATGGCCCGCAGAAGTTCTGGGTAGCGTTGTTCTAAGTCATCTACTTTGCTTTTGGCTCCCCAACAGGTATAGCAGTAGTAAGCTTCTTGCATATAGACCTGGGCAATTTTTTCTTTGCCCCAATCAAGGTAGAATTTGGCAGCGAGTTCATTACTAAGTCCTGCTTCTTGGATGTAGCCATTTTCTCTAGCAAGAGAAATGGCGCGATCGTAAAATTCAATTGCTGCGGTTTTTTGTCCTAGTATCCGACACTTTTCTGCCTCCACTAACTCGAATCGATGCTGATGATTCATGGGTGCATAATTTGCCCATTGTTGCATGGTGTCCTGATTTTCTGCTACTTGCTGTAAAATCCTCTGTTGTTCTACGGGTGACGACGTAGGAAATAAAGCCAGTTGCAACAGCGAATCATAAAGGTTCAGGACTGGAGTGTTCACCATCCCATATCCTGAACCGGAATATTGTTTAGCTTTGAGGGCATATTCCACCGCCAAATCTAGTTCTTGAAACAGATAACAAAGCATCAATTTATTGACAAAGAAATGCCATAAACCAGTGCCATCATTAGTTTGTTCATGTAACGTCAGCATTGACCTTTCATCGTATGTTGCACCAATTAATTCCCAAGGAGTGGTTTTTGACTCAATTAAATTCAAGACTACTTGGTGATAAATATTGTTATAGTTGAGTGCAGTTTTTTGGTTAATTTTTTCTAGTGCTGCCCCATAAATCTCTAATTCATTAGCTAGTTTGGTTAGTTCTTGACCGGCGATGTAAGCTTGGAAGCAATAAATGTAGGCAGCATAACCAGCATACTCTAAATCCCCAGTATCTAACCCAATGGCATAAGCTTGTAGTAATGGTTTGAGGGTTGTTATTACAGGCTCTTTCCAGTGAGTAACAAAATGATGAACTACTAAAACGACTCTTGCTTTGTATTCCTGATTTTGAAATTTGGACAGCAGTTGCAACGCTAACTTACCCAATTCGTAACCTGTTGGGATACTATTTGGTTGACCACAAAGCATGAGTCCATAAACTGAGTAAGTGAAGGCAGAACCGGAAGTATTTCCGTATTTTATAGAAAGAGCAACTTCTTTCAGCACTAACAAGCGATGGAGTTCAGGTTTTGCCAGATAAGCAGGAGTAGTTACTTTAACTAAGACACGCAAGGCTGCACGTAATTCTAGATTCTCTATCTCTGGCAAATCAACTAATTCAGCAACTGTTTTGCCGCTCAAGGTAGCTTGAGTCTCTTGCAAAGCGAGAACAAAATCTTCATCTGTTGGTTCTTTGGGAAACTCAATACCAATCGGCTGCAAAAATTGCATAGCTGTATCGATCGCTGCCAATAATTTTCCTTGGACTGTGTAAGCTTCAATTTTTACTTCACATACATTGGCTGTATCAGTGACAGCTTTGGTGTGTTGTAAAATTTCCTGGGCAAAATCTTCCATTGCGTCAATTTCACCGCACAGATAACTAGCTTCGGTTGCTTCGTTATACAAGCTTAAAGTTAAATTGTAGTCAGATTCCCAAGGGTTAAATGGTAGCAATTGAATGCCTATTTTTAGATAAGCAATTGCTGAACTGTATGCAGTTGAGGCTTTTGCTTGTTTCCCAGCCATGAGATTTAACTGTGCGAGTTCATGGCGTTCTTGAGGTTGATAGAAATGTTCAACCCCAATATTTAGCTGATTAGCGATCGCAAAAATCCGATCTTCTAATTCAGCTTTCGGGGTATTTTGCCACAGCAGGCGACCAATTTTGACATGGGTTATCTGTTTGCGATCTTCAGGAATCAGTGAGTAAGCGGCTTGTTGGACGCGATCGTGCAAAAATTTATATGCTACAGCATGAGCGATTTCCTGATTACTACCTTGATTTTCTCGGTCTATATAAAACTTATAAACTTCACTTTGTGGTACAACCAAACCTTCCTGTAATGCTTTCCATAATGCGGCGGCGGTTTCGGTTTGGGATTGTTGATAAACAATCGCCAAGGTATGTAAATCAAACTGATTACCAATACAAGCCGCTAGTTTTAAAACCTCCTGAGTTGCTGGTGTTAGTTTCTGCAACTGTTGTGCCATAAACTCCACCACATCATCTGTCAGCGCCAATTGCTTGATTTGGGCAATATTACATTCCCAATACCCGCTTTGAAAATTGAATTGAATATAATTATCCTGATGCAGTGCCTTGAGAAACTGAGTGGTAAAAAAGGGATTACCTTTGGTTTTTTGATAAACCAGTTGCGTTAATGCTTCTGCTAGTTCCAGTTGACAATTGAGGGTATCTGCTAACAACTGATTTACACTTACTCGACACAGTGGGCTGAGAATAATATCGTTAATTACCGCTCCTGCATTGCCTATTTCATCTAATGTCAACATTAAAGGATGTGCCGGGAAGACCTCATTATCTCGGTATGCCCCAAGTAGCAACAAGTAGCCTCTCTGGGATTGATCCATGAGTAGCTGCATCAGCTTCAGTGATGCCGAATCTGCCCACTGCAAGTCATCCAAAAATATCACTAAGGGATGTTCTAGTGTAGTGAAAACTTGAATAAATTTCTGGAACAGCAGATTGAAGCGATTTTGAGCAGCCATTCCAGATAATTCTACAGTCGGAGGCTGGGAGCCAATAATTCGTTCTAATTCTGGGATAACCTCAATAATAACTTGAGCATTTTCACCCAAAGCTGTGATAATTTTCTCCTGCCACAGTTGTAAATTAGTATCAGTTTCACTCAATAGTTGCCCCATTAAATCTCGAAAGGCTTGCACAAATGCACTAAAGGGAATATTGCGATTAAATTGGTCATATTTGCCTTTGATAAAACAACCACGTTGCCTAACAATCGGTTTATGAACTTCGTTGATAACCGCAGTTTTACCAATCCCCGAAAAGCCAGCAACTAGCATCATTTCGGTTGTCCCAACGCTAACTCTTTCAAATGCTTGCAATAGGGTTTCTACTTCGGTATCTCTGCCATAAAGTTTATCGGGGATAATAAAGCGATCGCAAACATCTTGTTGTGCAATTAGGAAACTCTCAACTCTACCTGTTTCTTTGAGTTGAACCAAGCAATTTTCTAAATCATGCTTCAATCCTAAAGCGCTCTGATAGCGGTCTTCA
>NZ_DASQZC010000005.1:0-1518 GCF_035638895.1 Nostoc sp.
GCTCGTACTCCTACATTAAATTTTGATCGCGGCACATTAATTTTGCATCCACCACCACGCGGCAAAGGTTGGATGGATTATGCTACATGGGATGATAGAGTTGAGAAATTCCGCATTCCCGCAATTAGATATCGATCGCTAGTGGAAGCACTACAAGCGGAAGATGTGAATTTTATCGATGAGGCGAAGCAATTTTATCCTGTAGATTTGGTTCCCAGTCTGGAAATGGAACCATATCCCCACCAGACTGAGGCGCTAGCAGCTTGGAAACTGGCGGGTAGACAAGGGGTAGTTGTGCTTCCCACGGCGGCGGGAAAGACTTATTTGGCGCAAATGGCGATGCAGTCAACGCCGCGCACGACGCTAATTGTCGTGCCAACTTTGGATTTAATGCATCAGTGGTATGCACACTTGGTAGCCGCTTTCCCCGATGCTGAGGTGGGATTGCTGGGAGGTGGTTCGCGGGATAGAACGGCAATTCTCGTTGCAACTTATGATAGTGCAGCAATTCACGCTGAGACGTTGGGAAATCAATATGGTTTGATTGTTTTTGATGAATGTCATCATTTACCCACAGATTTTAATCGGGTAATTGCTGAATATGCGATCGCACCTTATCGTCTTGGACTCTCGGCTACACCAGAACGCACCGATGGTAAACACGCTGAGTTAAATATCCTTATTGGGCAAGAAGTATATCGCAAACGCGCCGAAGATTTGGCGGGTAAGGCATTAGCAGAACATGAAATTGTCCAAATTAAGGTAAAGTTATCGCAACTTGAGCGCGAAAGATACAATCAACTAATTCAAACTCGCAATGATTTTTTAAAGCAATCAAAGATTTCTTTGGGGAGTCTTCAAGGTTGGCAAATGTTCGTACAAATGAGTGCTAGATCGCAATCTGGACGTAGGGCGATGTTAGCGCATCGAGAAGCGAAAGATATCGCCTTGGGTACTGATGGAAAGTTGCGAATTCTGATTGATTTATTGGCAGAACATTATCCGGCAAGAATTTTGATTTTCACTGCTGATAATGCAACGGTTTATCGCATTTCTCAAGAGTTGCTAATTCCGGCGATTACTCATCAAACTCCTGTGAAAGAACGGCATGAAATATTAACAAAGTTTCGAGAGGGTAAATATAATACTTTGGTTGCTTCTCATGTGTTGAATGAAGGGGTTGATGTACCGGCGGCAACTGTTGCGATTATTTTATCAGGAACGGGTTCGGCTAGGGAGTATACTCAGCGATTGGGTAGGATTTTACGGAAAGGGAATATTGAGAATAAGCAGGCGATTTTGTATGAGGTGGTGGCTGAGGATACGAGTGAGGAGGGAACTTCGGCTAGGCGAAGAGGGGAGAGGATAATAGGACAAGGGGACAAGGAGACAAGGGGACAAGGAGAGAGGAAGGGGAATTTGCAGGTTGTGTATGGGAGTGGGAAGGAACGGAGTTTGAAGGCTGCGGAACAGTTAGAAATTAATTATTCAACCGGAAGTTCAAAATCTAAAATCCAG
>NZ_DASQZC010000006.1:0-21061 GCF_035638895.1 Nostoc sp.
TTTGTGTAGTCATTGCGAGCGGAGCGAAGCAATCGCCTGGGATTGCTTCGCTCCGCTCGCAATGACAGGAAAGGTATTTTTTCCTCTCACAGAAATAGCATGAACCGAAAATCACCAAATTTCATCAAAGTCAACACCCTAGTCTGAATCCCCATCTGATTTCCTCCCCTTGTCCCCTTGTCCCCTTGTCTCTTTCTTCACATCTTCCCCTGCTTCCCCTACCTCCCCTGCCTCCTCTGCTCCCTCATCCCCCCACTCCCTACTCCCCACTCCCCATTCCCCAATTCATTCAATTTTCTCTAATAGTTGCGATCGCACCCTTCCTTTCGCTACGATCTGTAAGCTTTAGGGTATAGGCAAAGAAGCTTGGAATACAGCACTGACATTGTGAGCTATCTTACCCAAACCCGAATTAATCAGATTTTACAGGAAAAACGATGGCGAAACGCGTACAGTTAGTTTTAAATCAGGATATCAGTAAGCTAGGAAAATCTGGCGATTTAGTGGAAGTAGCTCCTGGCTACGCTCGTAATTATCTGATTCCCCAGAAATTGGCAACCAATGCCACTCCTGGTATTCTCAAGCAAGTAGAACGCCGTCGTGAGCAAGAGCGTCAACGGCAATTAGAACTCAGACAACAAGCAATTGAGCAAAAAGAATCTTTAGAAAAAGTTGGCAGCTTGACAATTGCCAAGCCAGTTGGTGAAAACGAAGCAATTTTCGGTACTATCACCACTCAAGATGTTGTAGATGCAATTAAGGCAGCCACTGGTCAAGAAATCGATCGGCGTGGAGTAACCATCCCCGATATTAACCACCTTGGTACTTATCAAGCCGAAATCAAGCTGTATTTGGAAGTAGCAGCACAAGTCGATATTCAAGTCGTCGCAAGTTAAGTTAGGCGGGAGGAGATGAAGGGGATGAGGAAGATGAGAGAGCAAGGGAAATAAGGGTGACTGATAACTCCTAACCCCCACTCACCACTCCCTACTCCCTACTCCCCACTCTCAAATAGCTTTCATCTCAAAACTAAAATCGTTTATGGCTGAAGCACTGAATTTTCAAGGCGATGGTAGCGATGCCTACGGCGGTAAACTACGCCTCCCACCCCAAAATATTGAGGCGGAAGAAGCGATTTTGGGGGGTATATTACTAGATCCAGAAGCGATTAGTCGAGTTAGCGATCGCCTGCTTCCAGAAGCTTTTTACATTAGCGCTCACAAAGATATTTATCAAGCAGCTGTGAGGCTCCACACCCAAGGTAAACCCACAGACTTACTTTCAGTCACAAGTTGGCTGACTGACCATGATTTGCTATCCCGCATTGGCGGGAGAAATAAATTAGCAACTCTGGTAGACCGCACAGTGTCAGCCGTGAACATCGACGCCTTAGCAGGGTTGGTGATGGACAAATACCTGCGGCGACAGTTAATTAAAGCTGGCAATGAAATTGTACATCTTGGTTACGAGACAGAAACCGAATTACCACAGGTTTTAGATCAGGCAGAACAGAAAGTTTTTGGCGTTACTCAAGAGCGTCCCCAATCGGGTTTAATTCACATTTCTGATACTTTAATTAATAATTTCCAAGATATTGAAGATCGAAATCAAGGCATCGCCTTACCTGGTATCCCCTGCGGCTTTTACGATTTAGATGCGATGACTAGCGGCTTTCAGCGTTCTGATTTGATTATTGTCGCGGGTCGCCCATCAATGGGGAAATGCTTGCATGAAAATGCGGAAATACTTTTGAGTGACGGGAGTATCTCAACTATTAAAGAAATATACCATCGTCGGCAAGCTGAGTTAATAACTTTAGGAAATGATTGGAAGTTTCATCTAACTCAAGCTTCAGCCTTTGTTAATGACGGCATTAAACCAGTTTTTAGTGTTACTACTCGCTTAGGACGATATATTGAAACTACTATCACCCATCCTTATTTAACCATCAATGGATGGCGACAACTTTCAGAATTAAGAGTAGGGGATAAAATTGCTGTAGCTCGTAAACTTAATATATTTGGTACAGAAACTATCCGCGAGTGTGAAGTTAAATTATTGGCATATTTCATAGGTGATGGGTGCTTAACAGACTCAAGACTAGAATTTACTAATATTAACTCTCGCATCCAAAATGATTTCACATACGCTGTTACCAGCTTTTCACCCAAGTTGAAAGTTAGGATAGAAATTAGGGGTGAACGCACCCCAATACTCCATGCAGCTATGTCTCAAGGCGAAAAGAATCATTTAACAGCATGGTTGGAAAACATAGGGCTATGGGGCAAAAAAGCTGATGCTAAAACTATTCCAAACATCGTTTTTAAATTAGAGCGATCGCAAGTTTCCTTATTCCTCAATCGTTTGTTTGCAACCGATGGATGGGCTACATTACTTACAAGCGGTCAATCGCAATTAGGCTACTGTACTGTCAGCGAAAAATTAGCTAGACAAATACAACATTTGTTATTGCGATTTGGAATTATTGCCAGTCTGAAAAAACGCTCTGTGAAATATAAAGACACTCGCAGACAAGCTTGGCAATTAGATATTACTGATGCCCAGAGTATCAAAAATTTTATCTCAGAAATTGGTATTTTTGGCAAAGAAGAGGCATTAACTAAGGTTGCAGATGCAATAGCTAAAAAGAGATATCAAACAAATCGTGACCTCATTCCAATAGGAATTTGGGAACAGATAACAACAGCTAAAGGTAATGAACCTTGGACTGTTTTAGCTCAACGTGCCGGAATTCAAGGGTATTCAAATATCCATGTTGGTAAACGTGCTTTAACACGAGAAAGGCTTTGGATATTAGCAAGTACTTTAGAAAATTCGCCACTTCAACAGTTAGCAGCGAGTGATGTGTACTGGGATGAAATAGTTTCCATTGAATCGATGGGATGCAAACAAGTTTATGACTTAACAATCCCAGAAACACACAATTTTGTTGCTAATGATATCTGTGTACACAATACAGCATTTTGTTTAAACCTTGCTCATAACATTGCTGCTTCTTATAAATTGCCAGTTGCTTTCTTCAGCTTAGAAATGTCAAAAGAGCAACTGACGCAACGTTTATTAGCTAGCGAAGCACAAATTGAAAGTAGTTATCTGCGAACTGGCCGCTTGAGTCAAACACAATGGGAACCTTTAAGTCGTGCTATTGGTATCCTTTCTGAAATGCCGATTTATATTGACGACACGCCAAACATTACAGTTACACAAATGCGTAGTCAGGCAAGAAGACTGCAAGCGGAAGTTGGAACTGAATTAGGATTAATTGTAATAGATTACTTGCAACTGATGGAAGGAGCGGGTGATAATCGCGTACAAGAATTGTCAAAAATTACGCGTCAACTTAAAGGTTTAGCGCGGGAATTATCTGTACCAGTTATTGCTTTATCTCAGTTGAGTCGCGGGGTGGAAGCACGTACTAACAAGCGTCCAATGTTATCTGATTTGAGAGAAAGTGGAAGTATTGAACAAGACGCGGATTTAGTAATAATGTTGTACCGTGATGAATATTACTCTCCCGATACTCCCGATCGCGGCATTGCAGAAGTGATTATAGCTAAACATCGCAATGGCCCTACAGGTACTGCGAAACTTTTGTTTAATCCTCAGTTTACAAAGTTCCAAAATTTAAAAATTTAGCTATTGAATTGGGGACTGGGACTGGGAGAAACCAATTCCCAATTCCCAATTCCCAATGTCCTAGTTTCTACTTAACTCCCAGCAATTCCACTTCAAAAATTAGAGTTGCATTGGGTGGAATCACGCCACCAGCACCACGAGCGCCATAGCCTAACTCAGATGGGATAATTAACTGACGCTTACCACCTACTTTCATGGTGCTAAGTCCTTCATCCCAACCTTTGATTACCTGTCCAGCACCTATTTTAAAGCTGAAGGGTTGGCCGCGATCGCGTGAACTATCAAACTTAGTACCATCTTCTAAAGTGCCGACATAGTGAACTTCAACCGTTTGTCCAGGTTGAGGAGTCGCCCCAGTCCCCTCTTTTAACTCGACATACTTCAATCCAGAGGGGGTAGTTACGGCATTAGCATCAGACATAGTATTGCTCGCAATTAGAGTATTATTTTCAGTTACAGTTGGGGGCGCTGTCAGCGTTTGAGTTAACTCGGCAGCAATGGCAGTATTCTGTTTACTACCTACTTGCCCTACAGCCAAAAGTACAACACACGCCAGCATGAACGCCACGCTGAGGAAAATTGGTTTCAAAATCAGTTCTCCTTACTTAGGTATCCTGGCAAAAACATTACCAACAGGACACAATTAGTTTAAATCAGAAAGGACATCTTAACGCCAAAGCTTATTTTCTAAATCGCGCAATTGACGCTCTAAACGGTCAATTCTACCGCGCAGTTCGTCCACTTCCGACTGGCGAGCTACCCCCAAATCTTGCATCATATTTCGCATTTGCCGTTGCATTTGGACATCGAGGTTTCCCTGCTCCGCCTTTAGCTGCTGGGCAATATCATCTATAACTGCTTTGGCTTGCTCTGGATTGAGCTTACCGTCTTTAACTAAATCATCGCTGACTTGGCGCAGTTTTTCTGCTACTAAAGATGTTGTGCCAAGACCCACCATCATAAGCTGTTGCACCCAGTTGTTGCTGTCCATACTCCCTTCCTCTTAAATTATTTCAAACCAGCCGATCATTGCTCCTGAGTGTAGGAAATCAAGCTATGCTAAAAGCGTGGTTATTCTAGCCTACATCTCTATTTTGGCAAATTAGCAAACACAGAGATCACAGGATATGCTTATAGAACGACTTAAGTTTAAGGTTGTCCCGAATTTAAGGGAAAATTTTATTCATAAGGACGCATAAATTTCGACAATAGGGCTGGCTGAATATCCTAGATTTCTCGCTAAAGAGGTTTGGATTAGCCTCAATGACCACACAGAAATTACCCTCATCATTTTTGGGGTAACACTGGAGCAGTGGAAAGCCTTACCCCAAGTACATTTGCAGACTATTAAAGATAAATTCATCCAAGAACTGAGAGAATTTTATCCAGTAGTGGAGTCAGCAAAGTATCAAGTACGGAAATTTCTCCATTTCTAGGTGAAAGATTACTCTCGACTCCAAGAGTTGGGGCTTAACAACAGGCAAGCTTCCGCCACAGTTACTAATGAAGCGATCGCCTCAAAAAATTATAGGAATCCAACTTAATTATTTCACGGCAATTCAAGCCATTGGTCATGAGTCATTAGTACCAATGACTAAATCGGCGGGATTCCCACCGATTCGATTTGACTTTTGCGGAGTATACTAAGAACCAAAATTTGATTTAGCAAGCTTTCAGTCAACTGGCTTTTCAAAAATCAAATCGGATTCCCATCATAAAATGAGTAAAGGTTAGATAAACCCATTGCTTTTGAAACTTAAAGCATCTTATTGACATCTCCATTCTTAAAAGTAGATAGGAGTTAAATTTTTGCACGCCAATTCTGAAAAGCTATTTCATAACCCTCTGATTTACTCTGATAAACACTCCACCAATGAAAAAATAGTCCTAACCCCCATCCTAATACTGGAAAGATAGCCCAAAAATAACTAGGACTAGTTATTAGATTCAAAAGAATAAGAAATAAATTCACCGCTACGAAGCTAACCAAATTTGCCCTAAAGGTTCTGCGTCGGAAAGTATTAAATGTGCGTCGCAAACGTTCCTCTTCTTCTTGAGCTAACCACTTGTTTTCAGTTGCTTCCAAAATATCAGAAGAGATGCCTAAGTCAGTTGCCATTTCTATAAGCTGTTCTCGTGAGAATCCACCTTCCTGTTTACGAGCGAGTGCTATTTGAAGGATTTTTTGCACATCTTGTGAGTCGTAAGTCATTTTAATTACCTTATAAGTTTGTGTGTAAATGCGCCTTTGATCTCACGAGGTTTTCGCTAGGTTTCGTTCAATTCATTTAGCGAAAGCCTCTACATTTTGCACCCAATACTTAGTTAAATTTACACCCTTATTATTTTCTCACAATCGATTTATAGGTACTGTATTTGTCAATACTTCTATATCGCTTTTATGACATTAAGCAAACATTATCTGAAACTTGAATGCTAATAGTGTCAGAAAAGACTGATTGAAACTATGAATTACTAATTATTAATTATGTTGACGTACTTTTTCTATTGAGATTGTATAGCGTAGTTTACGTCCGTAGATATCGCTCCTGCCTCTGTATAAAAGGAACGATGCCTGCGGTGGTAAACTACGCATCCTAGAAGTGCTGGTAACTCATCTGCCCAGAGAATATATATGTAATTCTCTATTTGTATAAAAATATAGACAATTATTTATGATATCAATAAAAATTTTTATTCTGCCTACGTCTAACGATAGATAGATTTTATTAAATAAATAGTTTAGATTTGTAACAGATTACACAGAACTAGGTAAAACACATGCCCGATATAGTTGATACCGCCGTTAGTAATGGTTCTTTCAACACACTAGTTGCAGCAATCCAAGCAGCTGGTCTAGTAGATACACTGAAAGGCCCCGGGCCATTTACCGTTTTCGCACCTACTGATGAAGCGTTTAATAAGCTTCCAGCAGGTACAGTAGACGCATTATTGAAAGATATTCCCAAGCTCACCAAAATCTTGACCTATCATGTTGTATCAGGCAAGGTACTAGCTGCTGATGTAGTTAAACTGAAAACAGCTACAACAGTTCAAGGTTCAGATGTAAAAATTGACGCTTCTAATGGCGTTAAAATCAATGATGCAACTGTAGCAGCAGCAGATGTTGCTGCTGATAACGGTGTCATCCACGTAATTGACACAGTTTTGATTCCTGCATAAGCAAACGTCACAATAGCTAATGCTATTTCTGGGGCGGCGACTACCTGTAGTCGTTTCTCTATTACAGTCTGGTTGAATGTTTTTTAGTAAACACCAACTACCAACAAATCCATCTAGATACTGTCTAGATGGATTTATTGTTTCATGCGTTTAGATTTAATTAGGTGTAATCAAATTTTTAGTTTTGCCAAACCTAAATAACGGATACCTTCGGGGGAAATATCAAAACGGCAAGGTAAGACTTCTAAACCCAGAGCGATCGCATCGCGTAATAATTTACCATATATAGGATCTGTGCGATCGCCAGGCGAGAACTCTGTACAATCACCGCGATTGATAAAGTAAAGCATCACCGCACGAGTTAGAGGTAGTAGCGCCATTAGTTCTCGCAAATGCTTTTGTCCTCTTGTAGTTTCCGTGTCGGGAAATAAGGCTAGTCTCCCCTCAGACAAAGTTGTATTTTTCACTTCTAAATAAATCGGGCGTTCCTCATCACTCCCCGTTAAGAAAAAATCCACTCGACTTTTTTTATCTAGCCCATAAACCACTTCACCCTTAATTTGGCTATAGTCGCCCAATTCTGGGAAAAGATATTTCGCCAAAGCTAGCTTTACCACCCGATTAGGCAAGAAAGTATTTATGCCTACCCAAGTCGGCTCGTTGTCATGTACCTGAATTAGTTCTAAAGTGTAAGCCAATTTGCGGTTAAGATTATCACTTTTGGAAAGTTGTACTGCACTTTGGGGAGTTGATACACCAGTCATAGGCCCTGTATTGGGACAATGTGCTGTCACGATTTCGCCAGAAGTAAGTTGAACGTCAGCAAAAAACCGCTTGTAACGCTTAAGTAAAATACCGGGATACAAAGGTGGGTAACGGTAAAGCCAATCTATCATTATAAAACCTTATTGCTGCTAGTAAATATACGTCGATTCCTTACCCACCTACCTCTCAACAGCAAATCTTTTCAGCAACTACTCCGCCCTGTGACAGAAATTGAGTAATTCTTTATATCACAAAGTGTCAATTTTTGTAGTTATTTTTACAACATAGTAACAAAAAGTAGCATATACTAAGTATTATAATCCTCCCATAAAGAAAAATCCGGGAGAATTTCAATATGCAAGGAGGTAAATCCTATGCAAAAATTGGGAACAGCAACGGAATTACAATATGCTTTTCTGTTTACTCTAAGAAAGGTAAATTCGATAAATCCAGAAGGTTTCAAGCCATTTTTTAGTAATATGCCTATTGACCCTTATATCAAAGGCAATTATCGTTCGAGAAGATTATCTCGGTTCACAGTTTCTGGAAATGAGTTAATCAAATTACCTCATGGCTACTTCTTTCAAAGTAAAGAGTATAATCCATTAGCAGGTGACTTAAAAAGAGAGTTTGCAGAATTAGATGATGCACTGATAAAACTTGATATTTTTAGGAATCTTGTTTTAGCATTTAGTGATTCTTGTAAACTTCATCCTGAAGCTGAAATTGGAGTTCATCAAATTAGGACTATTTGTTCGCCAGATAATTTGGGTAATCCAGCGCCTGAAGGTATCCATCAAGATGGGACTGATTTTATTGGCATATTCTCAGTTGACAGGGAAAATATTCAAGGTGGAGAAACACATTTGTATAGTACGAAAAAAGAAAAGCCTGTATTTAGCAAAGTTCTAAATCCGGGAGAACTTTTATTAGTAAACGATCATGATTTCTTCCACTTTACCACTCCTATAAAACCACAGATTGATGCTCAGGGAAGTAGGGATGTTTTTGTGCTGACTTCTCCTAGCTTACTTTCAGAATAATTCTAGTTAACTGTAAATATTTTACAATCTAAGAGAGATGGGGAATTGAATGTAGTCATTTCCCCAGCTTTTTTATTTGTAATTGGAAATAATCGTTAGCCTGTTAGTTAGTCCGGCATCTTCACAAACCGGAAGCATAAATCTAGAGTAATCACAGATTTTTATCGATACATTTTTTAATACACGAGAAGCAAAGGCACGCTGAATACTTAAAATATGAAGAGTGAGTGCATAGGTTAGGCTACGAAACAAGCGTGCTGGAATTGAACTAACTGAATCAACCGAGCAAATGCCATGAATGACGAATTCTACAATAGAGGATTGGAAAAGGCTAGGCGAAAAGACTACGCTGGAGCAATTGAGGAATTTAACCATGCTTTACAACTGACACCTTACTTTACCGAAGCTTACTTGCAACGGGGTTTGGCATATTATGACTCAGGAGCAATCCTTAAGGCTGTTTCAGATTATACCGAAGCTCTGAAGTTGAATCCTGAGAGTGTAGAGGCATATTATTGTCGTGGATTAGCTAGGGTGGCGCTGAAAAATTTACCGGGGGCGCTAGACGATGTTGAACGCGCTATTCGTCTCAATCTCAATTATGCTCCTGCTTATAATCTGCGGGGGATAGTGCGGCGCAAACAGGGTAATATTCAAGAGGCGATCGCTAACTTTAAAAAAGCTGCACAATTATATCTAGAACAACAGGATAAAGACAATTGTCGTCTGTGTCTGGAACAAATTAAACAGTTACAACCCCAAGAATTACCTGTTGTACAGCAATCACGTTCTCCAAATGCACCTATTTTATCCACAAATGAATATTTCACACAATTATTAGAAAAGGCTGAAAAGGGAGATACGCAAGAGGCACTCGCCGATTTAAACTGGGTATTAAAAGCCGATTCACAAGATGCCCAAGCTTACTGCTGTCGTGGGGTTGTGCGTTGCAAAATGGGTAATTATCGAGAAGCGATCGCAGATTTTAATCAAGCATTGCGATTAAATTTTCAAGATGCCATTGTCTATCGCAACCGAGGTAAAGCCCGTTCTATATTAGGCGATCATCAAGGTGCGATCGCGGATCTTAATCAAGCACTTCAGATGCAACCCGAAGATCCCTTAGTATATATTGCCAGAGGTAATGCCTATCGGACAATAGGTAATTATCTCGGTGCAATTCAAGACTACACCCAAGCGCTGCAATTCAATCCTAATGATGCTCAAGCTTACTACAATCGCGGCATCGCATATACTTGCATGGAAGAAGTGCAAAATGCCCTGGAAGATTATCAACGGGCGGCGAGTATTTTTTGTGAACAAGAAGACTGGGGAAATTATCAACAAGTCTTAAGTAGCCTAGAAAAAATCCAAAAATTTAGTCCAGAGTCAAAAAAGCAAAAATATAACCTACTACGTCAGCGACTTTTGCGAATGGTTGGCGGATATTGGGAAATTGCCGAAAGATTAATTCAGCAGAAGCAGGATTACCATCCTGGGATGTCAGACGAGTGGTATTTGCAAAAAGTGATTGATGATTTAGAACGCGATCGCGGTAGATAAAATATAAATGTCACTATATACTAAATTCACCCGTACACTTATACGGGTAAAAATGCGGTCAATCACTTTTTATTTTCTAATGAAAGTAAAAGTGCTTTATATTAACAACGTTTCAAAGTTTAGTTAGAAGTGCGAGTTTGACGGCGACGACGCAATCCAAACATACTTACTGTTCCCACTGCGAACATTGACAGAGTAACAGATGGTTCAGGAACGGTAGCGCCAATTAGGTCTTTAACATTCTTCTCACCGATATCAAGAACGACGACAACATCATTAAAGTCACGATCAGAACCTTCGTTCAACTTACCAGTTGCAGAATCTATACCTGAAGCGTATAAATCACCGTATAAATCCTCGAACGCCAGGAGAATGTAGTTGTTGTAAGCATAGGCAACTGCGTGTTGTAGTTTGTCAGCATTAGAGGCAGTGTCAGTACTAAAGATATTGGCAGAGTTACCACGGTTCAAACCATCAGCTCTTAACCAAAAGTCAAGTTGAGTACCTGCGGTAATATTACCAAGTTTGACCCCATCACCCAGTTTTAGTGCATTACCGCCCCCGCCACCAACACATCCACTTCCTTCACAAGAAATATCATTAAAAAGCAGCCCAGACTTGTTAGTAGTTCCTAAGGCGTCGAAAGCTAACTGGTTTCTATAACCAGCACCCTCATTGATAAAGTAAACAGAAACATCGTAGTCGTATTTTAGGTTTAATTTAGTGGGGTCTAATTTAAATTGTCCGCTGTTTGGGAGGACAACGCTTTCAGCTTGGACAAATTGTTGAAAAGGAGCGTCGTTAAAACCAGTTTGAGACTTACTAAGTACCGTTGGTTGAGTCCAGGAATTATCCCAAGTAAAATCAGCAGCAGATGCAGTTTCTACTTTGGAGAATAATCCGGTCAAGGTAGCGGTAGCAGCAATTAAAGCAGTCAATACAGTGGGTTTCATATCAGGAGTTACGAAGTAGGCAAAACAATTGAGACAGGAATATTTTGAATAATCTGTCTTGATAGCTTCTTAACTTCTAACCGCGATGCTTTAGCAAAGTCAATCTTTTTTTTGGATTTTATTGGTATATTTAAATAGCTCTTTATTTAAGGTATTTTTACTGAAAAATTACCTTAGGTGATAACCTCATATACTGTCATTATCATTCAGTATTTCTAGTTAATATGTGATGAAATATTTATGGAAAATTTATATTCTTTATTAAAAGGAGATGTGCAATTTTTTTATAGTTAAAGTCCAAAACCTCAACCTATATACAGCAGTTTTCTTTTACATGAAGTACAAAGCTACAGATTTGGAGCCAGGAGTTGTATAATCTCCGTTTGATTGCTTATTAAACCCGAAAAACCCCACCCCGCCAAAGCTATGCTTTGTCTCTCCTAAGAGCTTGCGGGGAGGGGATTAAGGGTTGGGGTAAATCTAATATGTCATTGCCACGAGGAACGACATTGACGGAGCTTTCCCGTAGAAGAAGCAATCGCAATGATAGAGATTGCTTGTCTTTGAGACACTAGGCAAACGTTCCTCGCAATGACAATCTAGATCATATTTTTTCCACCCATTTACTTACTTATTAACCGTCAAAACACTTAACTGACTACCGCTTCAGTTTTTTCTTCTGCTTTTTCCTTCACTAGCACATAAGGGGTTTCTGCACCTTGTGCGAGATATTCAGCCAGTTGACTTTCAATTTGATCGCGCACAATTTGCCGATACTCTAGAAAATGCTCATTGTGGGCACAAGCAGAGATGTAATGCTCAATAACTCCAGGGTTACGCTTGAGAATGCTAAACAAATGATGCCAGAATTTCCAACGGGTTTCCCGTTTGATTCCTTGTCGCCAAATTACAATTAGCAGCGCTTTCACAACCACCCATTCTGGCATTTTTGCTGGCGCTTTCCAGCTCGGCAAACCCATCATCAAGAAACAGCGATAGGTACGATCCAAGTAATTTACTGGGTCGTATAAAGTACAAAAGGCTTCAATATATTCTCGTGCAAGTTCTTCTAAGGGACGGGTGGGTAGGAAGTTCATCAATGTTGTTTGGTTGATGTTGCCATCTTGGTTTTCCCGTAGTCGTCCTTCTTTTTTCAGGCGATGCCAAAGCGCAGTGTTAGGTAACGCTTGCAACATGGCAAAGGTAGTAGAGGGAATTGCTGCTTGCTCTGCAAAGCGGACAATGCGATCGCCTGCACCTGCTTTTTCGCCATCAAAACCGATAATAAACCCAGCCATTGGGCGCAATCCGGCTTTGATGATTGTTTCTACTGCCTCAGTTAGAGAACTGCGAGTATTTTGAAACTTCTTAGTCATTTGCAAACTATCCTCATCCGGCGTTTCAATTCCCAAAAACACCGCCGAGAAACCACACTCAACCATTAGCTCCAACATTTCTGCATCTTGTGCTAAGTCAATTGAAGCTTCAGTGTCAAATCCGAAGGGATACTTGTGTTCTGCCATCCAGACTTTTAACTCTTTTAGCAACAATTTCACATTTCGTTTGTTGCCAATAAAGTTATCATCTACCATGAATACACCCCGCCGCCAACCCAATTCATAGAGGCAATCTAACTCTGCTAAAAGTTGTGCTGGGGTTTTGGTGCGTGGTTTGCGCCCGTAGAGAACAATAATGTCGCAAAATTCGCATTGGAAGGGACACCCGCGCGAAAACTGCACCGACATCATGTCATAAGCATCCAATTCTAATAAATCAAAGCGGGGTATTGGTGTGCTTGTCACATCAGGCTTTTCTGTGGCGCGGAAAGTCCCAGAAGTTTCTCCCCTTTTAATTGCCTGAATAAACATGGGCAAAGTGATTTCGCCTTCATCCAGAATCAGAAAATCTGCACCAACATTTTCAACTTCGTGAGGTACAGAGGTTGGGTAGGGGCCGCCAACTGCGACTAGCTTGCCACGTTTTTTGGCTTCCTGGATTTGGTCAAGTAAATCTTGTTTCTGGACAATCATCGCAGAGAGGATTACTACATCTGCCCATGCCCATTCTTCTTCTGTTGCTGCACGGATGTTGCGATCTACCAGCTTGAATTCCCATTCTTGGGGTAGAATCGCCGCTACTGTTACTAAACCCAGAGGTGGCAATAAAACCTTGCGATTGACTAACTCTAAGATTTTTTCATAAGACCAAAAGGTTTTGGGAAATATTGGATACACTAACAAGATTCGCATGTAGTATCAATCCTCACACTTTGATTGTTATCCCACTCTAACGAAAATAAAGAGTTATTGACTTTTTATTAAAGTTGTTTTATTTTACCATTGATATTTTTCCCTCAAATGGGCAACTAGGGATGGGAATTCTTACATCCCCGAACGCGAACAGCGTCTCCAAGAGTTGGGGCTGATCCACTTACTTACTTTTAACGCCACTAATTTTTAAAACATCACTCATGGTTGCACAATAATTTGGCAAGCCGAAACTATCAGGATTGATGAATTTCTCATAAGTGAAATGTCGATAGTTCATGCAAAACCGATCCCAAGCGGCCATCCGAATGCGGAACAGAATAATAATCAAATTAGCCAATGCTATAGATATGGGAATGCGAAAGTAAATCTTTTTGCCAAAATAAGCACAAACTTGTTTCACTGCTTGATTTGCAGTTAATGGTGCTTGACCTAAAACAAGCCGACGTGGTTGATCGTTTTCGACAGAATGATCGATTAAATATCGCACGACAGTGGCAATGTCTCGTCCGTGGATAAAGTGAAAACTGCCATCTGCTTCTAGAAAGCGAATCACATTAATATATTTTGTAACTTCTGGAATACCAGATGTGACGGCAGAATAAGGCTTATTCGCATCACCGCCCAATACTACAGTCGGAAATACTGTAGTAATTTTAGGCGCGATCGCTAATTTTTCTTTTTTCTGTAAGCAGTCATATTTGGAACGGATGTAATCTGTCCCAATTTCCCCGGCTTCTTTTAATGGTTGATTGTACCGATCTAAAACGCTAGCTGTCGAAAAATAAATCACCTGCTGGCAACGTTCTGGATCTAGCAGTTCTAGCAACTCTATAGTCTTGACGACATTAATATCAAATGTCTCATCACCACCCCAAGCTGTGGCTGTGAGTACCGCCGTATCAATTGTGAATAGCAAATCGGCAAATTGGCGAATATTTTGCATATCACCTTGCAAAACATTGATACCCGAACGTGCCTTAATGTCAACTTGCAGTTTATTTGGGTTCCTGACTAGCAGATATAATTCGTGATCTGTTTCTTTAATTAAGGCTTCTGTTAAATAATGACCTACACAACCACTTGCACCAGTCACTAAAATCCGTTTCTGGCTCATAAGAAAATTTATCAAAATTTAAGAGTTAAAAGTGAAGAGTTAAAAATGAAGTTATAAGTTCCAAATTACAACTGATAATTTATCCTCTGGAAATTTTAGATTTTGAATTTTGGATTTTGGATTAAAAGAAAAATCTAAAATCTAAAATCTAAAATCTAAAATTGAATGGCTCTTAACCCTTAACTCCTGCAAGATTCAATTCCTTTGCTGTTTCAAAGAAGAAAGCAACATTTTCTTCGGGAGTTTCTGGTAAGACACCGTGACCGAGATTAAGAATGTGACCCCAATTACCAGCTTTGCGAACGGTATCGAGAATGCGATCGCGGATAAACTCTTTGGAGCCGAATAGCACACCTGGGTCAAGATTTCCTTGAACTTTGACTTGCTTACCCAATCTGGCTCGTGCGTCTGCCATATCCACTGCCCAGTCTACACTGACAATATCAGCGCCAGATTGTGCCATTCTTTCCAACACACCTGCACTACCGCTAACTAGCAAAATCAAAGGTGTATCGGGGTGGGTTTGCTTGACTTGCTGGAAAACTCGCTTCTGATATGGGAGAGCAAAGGTGTCATAATCTTGAGGACTCAATTGACCTGCCCAAGAATCGAACATTTGCACAACTTGAGCGCCACAGTCAATTTGGTAGCGGGCATAGATGGCGATCGCATCTGCTAATTTAGCTAACAGTTGATGCAATATCGTTGGATCTGAAAATGCCATGTTTTTGATGATGGAATAGGTTTTAGAACCTTTTCCTTCCACCGCATAAGCTGCTAACGTCCACGGCGCACCCACAAAGCCCAACACCGTTGATTTATCGCCTACTTCCGAACGTAGCGCTTGTAATATTGTCTTGATAAATGGTAGAGCTGCTTCTGGTTCTAAAGGATGCAGAGCATCGATTTGTTCTTGAGTGCGGAGGGGCGAGTGAATGATTGGCCCTTTACCTTCGGCAATATCCATGTCAATGCCCAAAGCAGGTAATGGGGTGACAATATCAGAAAATAAAATTACTCCGTCTGGTTGGAAAGCTCTCCAGGGTTGCAAGGAAACTTCAATTGCTACTTCTGGAATTTCAGAGCGATCGCGAAACGAAGGATACTTCTCTCTTAAGTCTCGATATGCTTTCATATATCGTCCCGCTTGTCGCATCATCCATACAGGGGGACGATCTACTACTTCACCACGAGCAGCCCGTAAGAGATGAGGAGTCGTTGAATAAACACCCATTTATCACTTCATCCTAAGTCACAATTTTTATGCCACTGTTTAGCTTATCATTCTGGGATTACGCTTTTTCAGATTAAAAGGGACTGGGTACTGGGGACTAGGGACTGGGGAGTGGGAAATAGGATAAAACAGGAATCAATATTGAATTGGGAATTGGGCATTGATTATTTCTCCCCATCTCCCTATTCCCAGTCCCTAATCCCCAGTCCCCTTATGCAAACTGACTCTAACAGTCCCGATGATGTTGCATCTGCTAATAATGAGCCTAACCCAGGAAAGTTTTTGATTCCGCGATCGCAGCGACAGAGGTTCTTTATCCAGTTTACCTTGATGACCCTGATCGGATGGGTTGTGGGTGGCGTTGCCAGTATCGCCTTAGAGAAAATTATTCTCCAAACCTCACCTAGCGTTGCAATCCAACCACAAACATGGGGCATTTTGGTCAGAAGTCTTAGCAATGTTATATTTGCTGTGATTTTTGCTGCCGATCAAGCCCTTGTCCTTTACCGATATTTATCGGGTTGGCAATGGATATTTGCTACTAGTGTAGGTTGGCTGATTGCTAACGGCGTTTCTACAGCCTGGATTAACTATCTTTCAAGTATTGCCATATCGTTAAATGAAATATCTCCTGAGCAGACTTTTATTTTTGGATTTCTGTCTGCGATCGCATATATTATTTCTGGTATTTGGCTAGGGCTTTGCCAGTGGCTGGTATTGAGGCGATACACAACAAGCATTTGGTGGTGGAACTTTTTACCCTCAATTTCTTTCTTCTTGATCACTATTTTGATTTGGTTGATTTTTGTTGTGCAAAATTTGATTCCAGAAGCCAACCGTACTTTTATACTGTATTGGACTGGGCAAGGATTTACAGCACTAATTTTGGGAATTGTACCAGCAATTGGTTTATGTACCTTGAAAAGAAATTCACATCGCCGGAGTGAAATTTCTGGTTAATTATAATTAAACTAGTTATGGATTTTAGATTCCATCTAAATTATAGGGAATCCCAAATTGAATCGAGGTTTGCTTGAGCTTGTTTAAGTGCTGTTTCTGGAGACGCTCCTAACATGGTGGCTTCGATGGCTCGACCTAAACTGTCAGACAAACGACTATAGCCAGGAATAATTGGTCGAGAACCTGACACAGGCATTTGATCAATAAAGACTTTCAAAACAGGTTTTTGCTGGAGAATTTCTTGATAAGCCTGACTTTGGGTAGATTTGATGTTAACTGGTAAAAAACCCGTTCCTATACTCCATTCTGTTTGGAATTCTTCACTTAAAACAAACTCTAAAAATTTGAGTGCTGCTTGCTCTCTTTCTGGTGTAGTCTTCATCAAATACATATTTCCAGTGGCTGTCACCGTAGCAGGTTTCACATTTGCAGGTATGGGAAATACATTAAAGTCAACATTAGACTTCATGATAGAAGTCCAAGGGCCTGTGATCTGCATTGCAACGCGACCTGAAATAAAAGCGTCTTCTTCATAACCTCGCTCTGGCGAAGAAAGGCTTGCTGAACCATCTTTTAATATATCCTGCCAAAATTGTAAGGCTGCGATCGCACCTGGATTCGTTAAATTCGGATGGTTATTTGTTACAATCTCTCCGCCAGCGCTCAATAAAAAAGGGAACCAACTAAAAACAGTCCATTCTTCCTTTCCTAAAGGCAATAGCATTCCGTACTGTTCGGGCCGATTGTCGCCATTGCGGTCTATAGTCAATTTTTTAGCAACTTCCCTTAACTCTTGCCAAGTCTTAGGAATTTGTGTAATTCCCGCAGCTTGGAAAAGTTTAGGTCGGTAAAAAATGCCTATATTGCTAGTGGAGAGTGGAATTGACCAAAGATGACCATCTAATTTTAATTCCTCCCATAAGTTGGGGCTAATTTCCGACTTTAATGGAAATTTGTCCAGCCATTTATCTAAAGGACGAATTGCCCCTAGTTCCATAAACTGACCGGTCAATTGAGGATCGAATGACAGAATATCTGGAGACGCATTGCCCACAACTGCTGTTAATATTTTTGGCAATTGGGGTTGACCTATAAAGATAGATTCCACCTGTATATCAGTATGAGTCTGATTAAATTTATCTACTAGTTTATCAAACACATCCCGATTACCAGGGGGATTGATTGATTGCCATAAATTCAGATGAATTACTCCGTCATTTTTCTGGACTGTCCCCTGACAACCATATAAGAATATGAGAAATATACTCAGAATCATTCCTATTAGGGAAAGCCGCCAAGCAGAATTGGTTAACTGGCGGGAAAAAGTCTGAATTTGGGATTGGAAAAGGCTAACTTTCATGTTAATTTTTAGATTTATTGGGCATCTATTATTTCACCCTTCTTAAACCACAGCGCTGTGTAGTCAATTTTATGAAGATTAAGTTGCTCTATTCTCAAACGTTCAAATCAATCTCAATTTTCACGAGTGTTAATAAGTTAAACTTGTAGAAATTTGTTGTATAGTATAATTCGTTTATTTTACTGTGGCACAGATTTTATGGTAAGCTCTACTACGCCTTATTTCTTAAGTAGCTTTTTAGAAAACTCATTTCACTTCAAGCATCATCTAAAAGATTTTTTACATTTAGATCCAGAAACCGTAGAAACAAGGTTAGCAGCAGAAAAAGAAGAAATAAAAAGCTTAGGACACAAAGATTTTAATTGGCAAGAAGCAAGTGCTTTCTACCGTGATAAAGTAGGAGAACTTTACTTATTTGAATTGGGGGCTTGGCATCTGTCAAGTCATGAGTATATTGGAGATATGTTGCGGTTGATTGCAGATTATGCCCAAGGTCGAGTGTTAGATTTTGGTGGAGGAATAGGAACTCATGCCCTTGGTGCTGCTCTTTGCCCACAAGTCGAGCAAGTAATCTATTATGATATTAATCCGATAAATCGTGATTTTGTTCAGTATCGGTCTGAGAAAATGGGACTGTGCAAAAAAATAGTTTTTGCTCTTGAAATGCCTGAAAAAGAGAAATTTGATACGATTTTATGTTTTGATGTTTTAGAGCATTTATTAGATCCTAGCCAGCAGTTATTGCAATTTTATCAAGCTTTGAACTCTGATGGTAAGATGATAGTGAATTGGTATTTCTTTAAAGGTTTTAATCAAGAATACCCTTTTCATTTAGATGATCCAAAAGTAGTCGAAACATTTTTCCACACACTTAAAAGTCACTTTTTAGAGGTTTTTCACCCTTATCTGATTACAACCCGTTGCTATCGGAAGCAGAGTTGAATTCGAGTTTATGTCTTTTGGGTGGAGCCATAGCGAAACCCAATAATTACGTTGTTTAGGTAAAAAAATTATATCTATAAAAATACATTAACGACCGCAAATGTACCATAAATTATTATTTATGTCTACCCCAATGGGTGCTATAGGTTCAGGATTAGGAGGTGGAGTAGAGTTAACCCTATCTAATATAGCTACAGAGATGCTCCGGCGAAAACATAAATTAGAAATTGTTGCACCGCAAGGCTCTATCAGCAACTCCTTACCTATTAAAGAAATTCCTGGAGAACTAATACAGATACCAGCGCAAAATCAAAGTCGTAGTGATCCAATTGTGCTGCATAAAAATTCTGTTTTAGCAAATATGTGGGACTATGCTCGTCAAGTGGAAGCAGATTATGATTTGATTGTGAATTTTGCTTATGATTGGTTGCCACTGTATTTAACACCATTTTTTAACTGTCCGATCGCACATCTGATCAGCATGGGTTCTTTAACAGATGTTATGGATCAAATTATTGAACAAGTTGCAATCAATTTTCCGAATACTATTGGTGTTCATAGTCAAACACAGGCGGCTACTTTCACATTTGCAGAACGGTGTATTTGTCTATTAAACGGTTTGGATTTATCTATTTATCAATTTTGTCCAAAACCAACTCAGAGCTTGGCGTGGGTAGGTAGAATAGCTCCTGAAAAAGGGCTAGAAGATGCAGTAGCAGCAGCAGAAATCACTGGTATTACGCTGAAAATATTTGGGTTTAAACAGGATATATCTTATTGGGAGAAAATTTGCCAAGAATACCCTAATGCTCCCATCGAATATATAGGATTTTTACCAACGGTTGAGCTACAAAAAGAGTTGGGTAAATGTCGATCTCTTTTAGTAACTCCTCGTTGGATAGAAGCATTTGGAAATGTAGCAATAGAGGCGCTTGCTTGTGGAGTACCTTTAATTGCTTATCGTCGGGGTGGTTTAACAGAAATTGTCCAAGAAGGCAAAACTGGTTTTTTGGTGGAACCTGATAGTGTTCAAGGTTTAGTAGAAGTGATTAAGCATTTGGATGAAATTGACCGCCAGGCTTGTCGCCATCAAGCAGAAACTTTATACTCTTTAGAAGCTATGGGCGATCGCACCGAAGAGTGGTTTCAAAAAATTCTGAGAAACTGATATAGTACTAATCAATATTTGCGCTCAACTATGACGCGTAGCTTGCCGCCGTAGGCATCGCTAATATTCCCGCATCCCCATCTAACGTTACATCCACACCCACTGGTAAAGCTGCATTGGGGCTATCATGACCAAAAGGCAAATCAGAAACAATCGGAATCCCCAAATCACCCAAGCGATCGCGCAATACTTCTTCTACACTAAAGCTAGACACAGTTGGCGGCGCTTCACAGCGAGTAAAACCGCCCAAAGCAATACCGCAGACTTGAGACAAAGCACCACTTAAACGCCACTGTGTCAGCATCCTATCAATCCGATAAGGTGCTTCTGTAATATCCTCCAGCGCCAGAATTACACCATCTAGATGTGGCAGGATTGGTGTACCCAAAAGGTGAGTAGCCACTGTGAGATTACCTGGTAATAAAGTGCCTGTTACAACACCACCACCCCAACCGCAACCTTTGAGAGGGGCGAAAGAACTACCTTCTACCCAATCAAATAATCGCTCAATTGACCAATCTGACTCATCTACTAAAGTCGTCAGCACGGGGCCGTGAACGCCGGAAATGCCTGCTGTATAAAGGCTCCATAATAAAGCTGTGACATCAGAAAAGCCTATGAGCCACTTGGGAACCGCTAAGTTTGGCCAATTCCAATCTTCTAAGATACGGGTGCTGCCAAAACCGCCTCTGGCGCAAAGGATACCACGGCAATCAGGATCTTGCCATGCTGCTGCTAGTTGGTGACGGCGGGTTTCGTCTGTACCTGCAAGATAACCCCATTTGTCATCTATCTGAGGGCTGATTTCTACTCGATAACCACGCGATCGCCAAATTTCTACACTCCGTT
>NZ_DASQZC010000007.1:0-5051 GCF_035638895.1 Nostoc sp.
CACCTCTTCTAAAGGGTCACGGCCTACAGACAGATGGTCAATTTCGACTCCAAAAGTCTGCTGCATTGTTTGACTAGGATATAAAGTTACCGCCTTGTTCCAAACAACGGGAAACACCACATTAAATCCCGTCTCGGCCAGAAAATCCATCGCCTCAGCAATACGTTCCTTTGACCTGAGAACTTTACTATCAGTAGTGGTCAGCCAGATACCACGGGTTTCTATTATTGCCATTTCTATAAATTCAAATTCTCGGCACACCATCTAAACATTGACTAACCGACGATACCGCGCCTGTATTATTGTGTAAATCGCATAGGCAACCAAACCTAGTGCCACAATACCCAAAAGCCATGCTCCGTTAGGCTGTTGTGCTAACGTCTGTAATACTTCATCCAAACCTTGTGCGGTAGCAGCATTCGACTGTCTTGCAGCTTCGATTAAAAACCAACCAATAATACAAAATACTATACCCCGTGCCGCTAAACCAAATCTGGAAATCCTCATTACCCATTGGGCTTGTGTGTTGCTTAATTCAGTTAAATTGAGTTCTTTACGAAATTTGCCACTAAAAGCTTGATAAAACTGATAGAAGCCTAGAGCAATTACAAACGCCCCCGCAGTTCCAACTAACCATTGACCAAAGGGTTGAGAAAGCAAACGTGCTGTCGAATCTTCAGTAGAATCACTACTATTTTTACCGCCGCCTGTACCCATAACAATTTTTACAGCACTTAAGGCTAAACTTGCATAAATCAAGCCATTAATTGCGTAACCAATTCGTACTGCCAAACCTTTGGCATCATTACCTTTATTTTCTGGGTCTTTAATTGCCTGTACAAAACGCCAGATTACGTATCCAATCAAGCCAATTGCAACTAAAGCCAGCAAAAATTTACCAAATGGCTGGTTGACGATTGTTTGAAGAGCGCCTTGGGTATCAGTTGTTTTACCACCCCTGCCAAAAGCCGCCTGTGCTGCCAGTAGTCCAACTATACCGTAAACTACTCCCTTGGAAACATAGCCAAATCGTCCCAGTCGCTCAACCCACAATGAGGCATGGTTTGTCAACTGTTGTGTCATGGTAATTGGGGAGAAATATTATATCTACCTTTTACAAAAATTTACCCATGATTTACATCTACCGCAGGGCAAATTGTCTAATATTTTTGTAAAAAATTACTATTGTAATACTGCCTTTTAATAGATGTGAGGCTGATCAAAATAATATTACATTTGCTAAGTACAGTATTATTCTTTAGTATTTTTAATGCTAAAAATAGATTAATTATGTCTCTAATAGAAACTTCTTGGAAACACGAATATATAACTACCAATGGGGTAAAACTACACTACGTTACCCAAGGCGAAGGCCCCTTAATGTTGATGTTGCATGGGTTTCCAGAGTTTTGGTACTCTTGGCGGCATCAAATACCAGAATTTGCCCAAGATTTTAAAGTTGTCGCCCTTGACTTGCGTGGCTACAACGATAGCGATAAACCAAATGAGCAATCAGCTTATGTAATGGATGAATTTATCAAAGATATTGAGGGACTAATTAAAGGATTAGGATACCAAAAATGTGTATTAGTTGGGCATGATTGGGGAGGTGCGATCGCTTGGAATTTTGCATACACTTACCCCGAAATGTTAGAACAATTAATTATTCTTAACCTGCCTCATCCAGCTAAATTTGCCCAAGGGTTACGCACTCCCCAACAGTTGCTACGTAGCAACTACATATTCCTCTTTCAACTACCGTGGATACCAGAATTACTTTTACAATCTTCCGACTACCAAGCAATTGAAACAGCTTTTAAAGGTACAGCAGTGAACAAGAGTGCTTTCACCCAAGCGGATATAGACGCTTATAAAAATGCTGCTGCAAAACGCGGTGCCCTCACAGCAATGTTGAACTACTACCGCAATATTTTTCAACAGAGAATGCTAAATCCAAGTTGGGGTGTTCTCGAAGTGCCAACACTAATGATTTGGGGAGAAAATGACACTGCACTCGGCAAGGAACTAAGCTATGACACCGCAGCCTATGTCAGAGACTTTCAAATCAAGTACATACCCAATTGTGGCCATTGGGTGCAGCAAGAACAGCCTGAATTGGTTAATCAGTATATGCGAGAATTTCTGAAAACTTAGAGAAGTATAAATACTTATCAAAATAGCCAAATTATGGCAAGTAGTGCAAACTTTTAAAAAGATTTAACAGTGATTTAACAGTGGCAGTTTTTGAAAGATTGTCAAGTAAAAATCGCCAAAAATCAGAATTAACGGCATTTATTTAGATTACCATTATCCCTATTCCATATCACAACTAACTTGTCAAGAGATAGATTGACCTTATGAAGTTTAATGAGATAATAGACTTGTGAGGGATAGAACGGACGCAACTTGATTATTTAAGGGGAAAAATTATGAAACTCCAGCTATTAGCGGCCATGGCCTTAGCAACTCCCCTATTTTTCATTAACTCGGTTAGAGCCGAGAACCCGCAGGACTTAGAAAAGCTGCTTTCAACTGGGGAATGTATCCAGTGCAATCTATCGGGAGCTAACCTCAGTGGCGCTCATTTAATTGGTGCTGACTTGAGAGGCTCGAAGCTCCAAGGAGCCAACCTTGTAGGGGCTAACCTCGAAGGTGCTGACTTAACTGGTGCAAACTTGGAAGGTGCTAACCTAACATCAGCTTATGTAACCAATGTGAATTTGAAGCAAACCAATCTCAACGGGGTAAATTTTACTCGCGCTACGATTCACGATTCTAATGTATATAAAGCATCAATGAATGATCTCAACCTCACTGATGCCGAAATATTTAACACTGGAATCGGGGTTGGGGGAGAAGATGCTGACGTTCCCGATTGGGACTAGGCTAAACTGAGTAGGCAGGTTAAAATAAACACAACATCAGAGAAACTGGTTTTTTGCCAGCATTATCTTTAAAATCTGCCTATACGCTATACAAAAATAAAAAATGAAATCCCTCTGCGTTGTAATGACTTTACTACGAACCAAGCAGAGGGGTTTTCTTATTTGGGTTGAATCGAATATCTGTGCAAAAAAGTGGAATTTAGGCTAAAAAGTTTTACTATGTCTAGCTTTCAGGATTTTGATTAGTTTTGATTAAATTTTTAATAAGTTGTACTAATCTCTACACACAAATCTAGGATGTTTCGTTAAGCTGTTAGCGCTATGATTGAGCTTTAGTGAACGTCTTATGCATTGGTTGTTATCTGGGCCGTTGAGTATAGAGAAATTGACGGTTAACATTACAGGGTTGCCTGCATCGTTACAAGGTAAAAAGCTGGTGCAGTTGTCAGATTTTCACTACGATGGTTTGCGGTTGTCGGAAGATATGTTAGAAAAAGCGATCGCAGTTACTAACGAAGCTAAACCAGATTTAATTTTATTAACCGGTGACTACGTAACTGACGATCCGACGCCGATTCACCAATTGATACTTCGACTCAAACATCTGCAAAGTCGCAGTGGTATCTATGCTATTCTTGGCAATCACGATATACATTACCAAAACGCAAAAACAGAAGTTACCGATGCCCTTACTAGCATCGGAATTCACGTCCTTTGGAATGAAATTGCCTATCCACTAGGAAAAGAATTACCCTTTGTTGGGCTGGCTGATTATTGGTCACAGGAATTTAATCCTGTACCAGTCATGAATCAACTAAACCCTGACACACCTCGCATCGTTTTATCCCACAACCCAGATACTGCCGAGATACTCCAAGCATGGCGAGTTGACTTACAATTATCTGGTCATACTCACGGTGGTCAAATAGTGATTCCCGGAATTGGCCCTGCAATATTTTTTTACGAAAAGCTTGCAGAAAAAATACCCAAAAAAGTGCAGCATCGATTACCATTTTTGTCAGAAAATGTTTCTGTAGTCAGCCATTGGGAATGGGCACAGGGTTTCCATAGGCTGGGGAAAAATCAGCTATATGTCAATCGTGGTTTGGGAACTTACCTCCCAGGACGCTTATTTTGCCGCCCAGAAGTTACTATAATCACCCTAGAGGGTGAATAAGTAATCCAAACTTAAAAATTCATTAGCCAGAATCACAGCAGGTATTTTGGCTAATGAATACCTGTAGTTTAGTTTCAGAATTTCAATCAATTATAGGACTAATGTTTGATTTCTGAAAAAGCTCGGTACAGATCGAAAAGCCTAATTCCTTATTCCCTACTCCCCACTCCCCGCCCACGTAGATAATTTCAAAAATCAAATACGATTCCTATAGTTAATTGTGTCTGGAGTAGATGACATAAATTATTGCAGGTTATCAAGTTACATTTTTATTTTGGTAAGCTGTAAGCGCTGGTATGAGGAGTATCGGTTGCCTTATGCATTGGTTGTTTACGGGACATTTAAGAGTAGATAAAATCACGGTTAAGATTGCGGAACTTCCAGCATCTTTACAAGGTACAACGCTAGTGCAGTTGTCAGATTTTCACTACGATGGTTTGCGGCTATCGGAAGATATGTTAGAAAAAGCGATCGCACTTACTAACGAAGCTGAACCAGATTTAATTCTATTAACTGGCGACTACGTAACTGACGATCCGACACCGATTCACCAATTGGTGCATCGACTCAAACATCTGCAAAGTCGCTGTGGTATCTACGCCGTACTTGGTAATCACGATATCTATTACAGCCACTCAAAAGCAGAAGTTACACAGGCGTTAACTAGCATTGGGGTGCATGTGCTTTGGAATGAAATCGCCTATCCACTAGGAAAACAATTACCATTGGTAGGATTAGCTGATTATTGGTCACGGGAATTCTACCCTGCACCAGTTATGAATCAACTAGATTCTGTTACACCGCGCATCGTTTTATCCCATAATCCAGATACAGCTAAGATATTGCAACAATGGCGCGTAGATTTGCAACTATCTGGTCATACCCACGGTGGTCACATCGTAATTCCAGGCATTGGCCCTGTAGTATTTTATTATAAAAAACTACTCAAACAAATTCCCAAAAAATTACGGCGTTGGGTAACATTTTTC
>NZ_DASQZC010000008.1:0-8783 GCF_035638895.1 Nostoc sp.
TCGATGTTCTCGTTTTTTGGTTCTACGGTGTTTGCAGTAATTCCGGCAATCCAACAGGCTAGCCAACCTAAGCCAGCAATTGCGTCACCTTCTGCTGAGTCAGTATTACAACAACAGGCGCGGGGCTACGAGTTGGTTTTACAACGGGAACCAGAAAACCAACTTGCTTTAGAGAAACTGTCTTTGCTGCGGTTGCAATTGAAGGATGGTAAAGGTTCGATAGAACTTTTGGAGAAGTTGGTGAAGTTACATCCTGATCGGCAAGATTACAAAGTTGTATTAGAGCAGGTTAAGAAGCAAGAGGGAAATAGCGATTAGTACAGTAAAGCTGAGTAGCTACTAGGTATTAGTAAACTTAGATGTCTTGCATTTATTGTAACTATTAAAGGCGCTAAACATATTAATTTTGTGCCAAAAAAAATAAATTAATTCTGCAAAAAAACTCTAGGAAAGAAAAGCACATAAAATGACAGCAAAAATAGATATTTTAATCCCAGCAATTAATAACTCATATTTTACTAGTTTTTTAATTAAAAGTATAAAATATTACACAAAAATTCCTTTTAGCATAATATATATTGACAATGGTAGTGAAGATAGCGAATTTAATAATGTAATTCAAAGTTTAGATAATGTAAATCATGTAGTTATTAGAAACAGAAAAAATTTGGGATTTGTGAAAGCTATTAATCAAGGATTAAAACTAAGTACAGCAGAATATATATGTTTTCAAAATAACGATACATTAGTCTTTAATGACTGTTTTGAGAAATTAATTAGTCATCTTAAGAATAATCAGAATTTAGGCATTATTTCCCCTATAGCATCTGTGGGTGGAGGTAAGCAAGGAATTGAAATTATTCAGTCTACCTGTCCTATGTTTAAGGATGGAACAAAAAGTTTAGATATTAATCAATTTTCCCATAATGAAATAAATGAATATCTATACAAAAGTTTCAAAGGTAAAATTATCGAAGTTAGTAGCGCACTTGCTTTTTTCTCTATTGTAATGCCTCGTAATACCTTTGAAAAGATAGGATATTTAGATGAACTATATGGATTAGGGCTATACGAAGATGATGACTATTGCCAAAGAATAATTTCTGAAGGTTTAAAATTATCTTTGGCTTTAGATACATACGTATGGCACTTAGCAAGTACAACATTTAAAACAATGTATCCAAATAAAAATATGAACGAGTTGCTTATAGAGAATAAAAAACTTTTTGATAAAAAATGGAATAATTAAAGTGAATTATTGTCTTTTAAAAGAATCTTGAAGTAAATTTTCCAAAAACCATTAGTTTTTTAGGTACTGATATCATGCTAATTAATAGATATGTAAATATAGGTATAGTTACATTTAACCGTCTTGAGTTTACCAAAGAGGCCATTGCATCTGTTGTAAAATATACATGTTTTCCTCATACTATTACTGTTGTAGATAACGCTAGCCACGACGGAACTAAAGAGTATCTCAAAGAACTTCATCAAACAGGAATAATAAACAATCTAATTTTACTTGAGGATAATATTGGTATTGCTAAAGCTTCAAATTTAGCTTGGTTACAGGAGCCGGAAGCACTTTATTACCTGAAGTATGATAATGACATTGTTATTCAAAAGAACAATTGGCTTTCCACACTAGTATCCGTTGTTGATGCAATACCAGAGATAGGAGTAATTGGCTACAATTTTGAGCCAATCAGCTATCCATTGCAAATTATCAGAAATCACCAAATTAGAGTAAAAGAAGAGGGTAATATTGGAGGCGCTTGCTTTTTGATTCCGAAGCGTACACAAGATATTTTAGGTTACTGGTGTGAGGACTATGGTCTTTATGGATTTGAGGATGTTGACTATAGCTTTAGAGTAAAACTTGCAGGGTTACTAAATGTCTATATGGCGGATGAAGAGATTGGTATTCATCTGCCTGCTGGCAAAGCGCCGAGGGTAGATGGTATAACTTGGTGTGCAAGTGATGGAGTTGAAGAGGTAACACACAAAGAATATCGTAATTTTAAAGATTTGAATCTTAGAGAAAACATTACTAATGGACTTGTCAATAGAAATTTTGAAGGTTACATCAATAGAAAGCAGCCTTTATATATTTTTGCAAACTCATCTTTATTACCAATGATTTCAAATCGTAGCATAAAAATAAATGAGCCACTTAAAAATAATTTAATTCAGCATAGATATCAATCACAATCCAAGAATCTGCGTGTAGACTTAGGCTCTGGGACAAATAAACCTGATGGTTTTATCGGGGTAGACATTTGGCCAGGATTAGGTATAGATATTGTTGCCGATCTTAGTAAAAACTTTCCATTTGAAGATAACAGCGTAGATGAAGTCAGAGCGCACGATGTTATTGAGCATCTCCAAGATCGACTGCACACTATGAATGAGATATGGAGAATTTGTAAGCCTGGTGCAAAAGTTGATATTCGGGTACCATCTACAGATGGGAGAGGAGCTTTTCAAGATCCCACACATATCAGTTTTTGGAATATCAATTCGTTTTTATACTACTGTAATGATTTTCCTAGTTACCTAGAACTTTGTAAAAGATATGGATTTCAAGGTGAGTTTAAGGCTATACAGCTTGAAAATGAGGAAACTTCTGGTGGAGTAATCCATGTCAGGGCAGAATTATGTGTAGTAAAACCAACATCTAATCTAAATGAAAAACCAATTTCTGAAAATGTTGAAGTTGTGCATCATCCACAAGCAGTTCAGAAACAATTAACTACCGAAAATAATGTAAATAGCCTTGGTATAGAAATAGAGCTTTTATCTAAATTATTCTTATTTCCCCCTCAAATTTATTTCCGTGAAATTGGTGAGGCAGATAATTACTATGAATATTTGCAAAATTCACTTAATTATCTGCACGCATCTATATTCAGCAACAGTGATTCAAAGTTATGGCATCAAGTCGCTCACAAATTTACTCAAACTGCTAATTTTATCCCAGCCTACTTCAATGAGTCAAATCTGAAAGATATCTATGTTAAACGTGCAGAAATAATAGAATATTTTCTGAAACTCAATGGACATGAGCTTGACTATGAGTTTGCAGATAGACCTGTAAACAGAAAAAAAATTCGGCTCGGTATCCTAGCAACACATTTCACACCTTCAGCCGAAACATTTGCCTATCTTCCTGTTTATGAATATATCAGTAGAGATTTTGAAGTCATTTTGTACTCTTTGAGTCAAACTGGTCATCGATTAGAACAATATTGTCAACTCTGTGCGAACTCTTTTAAGCTGCTACCACAGGAATTATCAGCACAGGTTAAGACCATTCGTGCTGATGATGTTGACATATTGTTTATAGCTACCAATGTAACCGCAGTAACTAATCAAATCTGCCTTTTAGGAACCCATAGATTAGCCAGAATACAAGTTACCAGTGGTGGTTCTGTAGTTACAACCGGAATGCGAAATATGGATTATTATATTTCCGGTACATTAACTGATCCATCTCCAGCAGCACAAAACCACTATCAAGAAAAGTTAGTCAAACTAGAAGGAAGCGCCCACTGTTTTAGTTACGGTACTGAAGAAGAAAAATTAACAACTCGATTTGAGCGAGATAGTTTAAAAATTCCTGAAGATGCTGTTGTTTTTATTTCTGGAGCTAACTACTTCAAAACAGTTCCAGAATTGATTGAAACGTGGGCAAAAATCATTTCTAGAGTAGAAAACTCAGTTTTAGTACTTTTACCATTTGGGCCAAATTGGTTAAATAACTATCCAAAAACAGAATTTATCAATCACTTAAATTCTATATTTTCTAAGTATGGATTAGGGACTGAACGCTTAATAGTCTTAGATCCTCAACCCGTCCCAGATCGGGACGATATGAAAGAGTACTATAAAATTGCTGATATATATCTAGATTCTTACCCATTTGCCGGGACAACTTCTCTGGTAGAACCACTACAGGTTAATTTGCCAGTAATTGCAAGGCAGGGAAATAGCTTTCGCTCTGCAATGGGAGCCGCAATGGTGCAAGCACTGGATGTCCCTGATTTAGTTGCGGATAGTGAAGAGTCTTATATACAATTAGCGATCGCACTCGGAACTGACCCTGAATTACGCCAACAAAAGAGCGCCCAAATCAAGGAAAGAATGCAAGATAATCCTAGTTTTCTTGATAGTCGCTCTTACTCAGCTAAAATAGGCAACCTCTTCCAAGAACTATTTAGTAAATATATTGCAGATACCCTGAGTCAAAATTTCCGCTTAGGAGATATCAACCTAATTATTTTCCCAGACTGGTCACAGTCAGAAGATTTACTATATCAAGATTTAGCAAGTGCCATTTCTACTCTTACTACTCACCCAGAGAAAAGTAACATAACTCTTCTCATAGATACTCACAATATTTCTGAGGAGGAAGCCGATATGCTTTTATCTTCTTTGACCATGAATTTGCTCATGGAAGATGATGTAGATATAACTGAGGGGCCAGAAATTTCTTTGCTAGGTAAGATGACTGATGCACAATGGAAAACTCTTTTACCTAGAATCAATACTCGAATTGCTTTAGCAACAGATAATCAATCTGCGATCGCACAAGCAAAAGCAGGAACACTTTCATCCTGCGATGTAGATAGTTTGATCGCATCCAATTTAGAGATAACACCTGCTTTTTAATAAATGCTCTAACCCACTGCATATTCTGTAAACTTCCTCATGAAAGGAGACTGAAATCCTAACACAATATCTTCTTTAGGAACTCCCATGCTAACCAAAGTTTCTGCAATATCTTCTTCTGTACCATTCCACTGAAGCCAAATTTTTCCACCCCTAATATCAATGTGGAGGATACAACTATGTACCCAATCTTGACCCTCTCAGCCTACATGGACTACTTGGTAATGGTCACGTTCTATATCAAAAATATTCTCAACATCTATATTACTGCTAGCAGGTTTTTGCTCACTATACTCTTGTAATATCTGTTGTACAATCTGCCGATACTGGGCTAGTTTATCCATTTAAAAATCACCTCTTGCTCTACATCATAAATAATCATTTTGACTTGATTTTCTTCAATCATCGCTTGGGGAAAATCAAGTTGAAAAAATGTTTTGTAAGTTGTTAAAGGTACTGCTAAATACAAAACACGCTCTGGCTGTCGTCGCCTTAATGCGCCTCTATAGTTGATAAACTGTCCCAATACTGTATGAAATTCTGAGATTGCAGAAGATTTCTCTAAAAAACTTTTGATTTTAACAGCAATTTTTTCTCCCTCCCGTTCTGCCGCAATAAGTTTTTCAGCACCCAAATCAATAGAGACATTCACACCACCTACGCTAATTGAGAGTGGGTCATGAGTAATCTGCCAACCATCCTTCTGCAAAGCTTTTTTGACAACTTTATGAAAGACATCTTTAGCAGACATAGCTATCCATAATCGTATTTATTATTTTTATATTACCTTTTTAGCTCATCATGCAGGACAGGCAACCACCTAATAATCTGAGTTGTCAAAAATATAGATAATGGAACGAACTGTCAACAATGCCTTCTCTGTGAGAGGCTTCCGCCAACGCGCAGCGTTTCGTTAGAGAAGGACGCAAAGGGAAGAAAGAACAAGAGACATATATAATTTTCATAAATGATATCATGTCCGCATAATTAGTTACGATTCCCATAGTCATTGCACCCCACCCCCAACCCCTCCCCGCTTGCGGGGAGGGGAGACAAAGCGTAGCTTTGGCGGGGTGGGGTTCTTTCGGTTTAATAAGTAATCAACCGGACATGATATGATTTAGGACTGCTATATAACCTCGCTTCTATTCCTCTGTCCTAAAAGGAAAGAAGCTTTGAATCTTTCTCCCTTTCCCTTGCAGGGAAGGGGCTGGGGGTTAGGTCTATATTCCATGTAATTAAGAACCGCTATATTTCTGCCACATCTGTTGATAGGCATTCTCCATTTCACGGGCAAATTTCTTACCATTCCACAGAGGTGATGTTTGCCTTGATTGTCGCAGTTTCCACGCAATTTGCTGCCTTAATGCAGCATCTTTACCCAACCTCACACCCCACTCTACATACTCTTCATCACTCCAAGCTAAACCTTCTGTAACTCCTACATTCATCATCATTGTGTAGCTATTACGGGCAGCAAATTGTTCTCCTACTCTGGTGACTATGGGGATACCCATCCATAATGTTTCTAGGGTTGTGGTTGCACCGTTGTAGGGATAGGTATCTAAGACAATATCCGCAATGGCTAAATTGGCACGATGTTCCATATCTGTAGGTGCAGAAGGTAGAAACCTTAAGCATTCTAAATCTACCCCTTCAGCTTCAGCAATTGGCGTAATAAAGTTTTTTAAATCTTGATGATTACTGCGATGACTTTTAAGTAAAAAATAGCTATTAGGAACTTGTTTTATAATCTGCATTTGTAACCGGATATTATGGAGATTACGTTTTACTCCGGTTTGGGAACTAAAATAAATAATCCCATCATCAGGAATATTTAAAGATTCTCTGCTGATAGTTGGTGTTCCTACAGTAAAGCCATCAATACCAATATAATTTTGAGGGAGTCGCCAAATTTTTTCAGTATAATAATCTTGTGCTGATTCTGGTAATACATAGTTATCAGCAATAAAATAATCAACTGTTGGGAAACCAGTCCCATCATAGCCTAACCAAGTAACTTGAACTGGTGCCGGTTTCAGGGCTAAAATAGCACAGTTTCCATAGGAAGTTAAACTATCTAAATCAACTAATATATCTATTTCATCTTGGTTAATTTTATCTGCAACTGTAACTATTGGAAGAGAGCCTTGATAAAAATGATCGCCAAATTCGTTTTTATAAGCTTGTTGTTGTGGATCATGAGAAATCTCGCCTAAAGAATATAAATGAATATCAAATTGTTGCCGATCATGATATTTTAATAACCACCAAGCTAAAAAGCCGACAGAATGAGTACGAAAACAGCTTGATAAATAGCCTATTCTAAGGGGACGTTCACTCAAAGAAGGACGAGGTGAGTGAAAACGTTGTTGATAAGTGCTGATATTTTCAGGGAAATTTTTCCATATCAGTTTTTGACATAAAGTAGCTACTCCATTGCGAATTAATCTATTTTCACGCGGGTTATCTTCCATATATAGTAAAAAAGCACCAATACCTAAAAGTTGAACTAAAGTTTCGCTTTCTGTTTTACTGGTGACAATATTAGATAAAATTAGTTTATATTTTTGGTAAACTTGAACTGATTTTTCCCAATTCTCACAAGAGGCTAAAAGGGCTTCCAGTAAAAATTGAGTACCCATAATTTGATCAATTGGTTCTTGAGAAAGTTCTAAATATTTGTTTGCCCAATAAATAGACTCTTTAGTATAATCTAGTCCTAGTCTTTGCAGAGGACAAATAATTTTTCTAATACAATCTAGATTATTAGGTTCTAGCCGGAGCGCAATTTTTGCAAAATAAATCGACAGATGGTGATAAAAAAAATAATGTAATGATTCAGCTTTATCTGTCAATAATTTAAAAATAGTTTTAGAAGCTAAGAAATAAGGTATAAATGCTTCTACCAGTTTCTCTATAAAGGGAGGAGGGCTAACTGGGTCAAGATGAACTAGTTTTTCAATCACTTGGACTAATAAAATTTCATCAAAAATAGGGATTTCTGTTAGTTGAGATATAGTTTCAATTAAGTTATTAATAACTATTTCCAGATCCTCAATGTTTAAATTTATGTTTAGCTCGACTAATTTTAAAATATTATTAATATGTTCAGGAATAAATTCTCTAATGTGTTGACGAACTACCCAAGCCAGTTGATAGTTATAATTTGCTTCTTGTTGTTGAGCAGCATTTAATAAAACTTCTGTTAATTGTTGCAGCCACTGTTCTGATTCTTGTTCTCCAAATTCGAGAAATGGAGTCATCCAAATAATCTGCGCTTCTTCTTCTCTACCTTCTAATAATAAGGCTAATCCTAAATACCAATAATTAGTAACTTTCCTGGGATTTTCAGTAATATGTTGTTCATATTGTGGAATGGTTAACAAGATAGGATTTGAATAAACTTCTTTATTTAACTGGATGGTCATAATTGAAAACCCTGGAATTGTTTTTAAATTTCTTGCTAAGTGAGATTAAACCTGATTTGAGATCAGCTTCAAAATCAAAAGCAGGGGTTAACATCGTTAACCCCTACATTATGTAAGAAGATTAAATAAAAAATGCTATATCAACTGGAATTGATCTAGCATTCCCAAAAATAAAGTATTAAACTTTATTTCATGTTTTCTGCACCAGCAACACCAGTACAGGTTGCGCCTGAGGCAGTAGTTAATACAGGAACAGGAGCAGTACCACTAACTCCAGTTGTCTGACAAGCAGCCGCAGAAGTTTGTCCACTGTCGAGAATGACAACACCACCAGCAAAGCTTTTCAGAGACTTAATATCTTGAGCTACTGCTGAAACACTTGTAGTGGTGTTATCTGTGGCGGATATAGTATATGCATAATTAACAGTTCCGGTAGGAATACCAATTTGCAGGTCGGCAATAGAGCCAGCAAAGGATGGGTTTTCAATCCGGTAAGATTGTTGCGCTCTGTTGACTGAACCAACGTAGGTTTTCGCTTCTGATTGTTTAGCTTTTGCTGCTTGGTTCAAGAAAGAAGGTAGAGCGATCGCAGACAAAATACCGATGATGATAATTACTACTAGTAATTCAATGAGTGTAAAACCTTCATTTTCGTTCTTTTTGTTGAGGATGTGTTGAAGG
>NZ_DASQZC010000009.1:0-4053 GCF_035638895.1 Nostoc sp.
ACCAGTTGACTTGAAGGTTCCTGGCGCATTGACTAATTCATCAGGTTGATAAGCCTTTGCACGGATGGCACTGTGGGGACAAACCATCACGCACTTACCACATTGAACGCAGACATCCGGCTCCCATACAGGTATCTCTTCAGCAACGTTACGTTTTTCCCACTTGGCAGTACCTACGGGAAAAGTGCCATCAACAGGTAGTGTGCTAACAGGTAAGTCATCACCTTCCCAAATCATGATTTTGCCCAGAACTTCTTGCACAAATTTGGGAATAGGGAGTGGGGAGTGGGGAGTGGGGAGTGGGGAGTGGGGAGTTAGGATTGTTTGGGGGACATCTACTTTATGCAAGTTGTCTAAGGTGTTGTCTACAGCTTGTAGGTTCATGCGGACAACTTCTACGCCTTTTTTACCATAGGTTTTTTCAATCGCTTGTTTGATTTTAGCGATCGCTTCTTCCTGTGGCAAGACACCCGCTAAGGCAAAAAAGCATACTTGCATAATAGTGTTAATTCTGCCACCCATGCCACTGTCACGGGCAACCTGGCTAGCATTAATCACGTATAACTTCAAATGCTTGTCAATAATTTGCTGCTGTACCTTCAACGGCAGATATTCCCAAACGGTATCTGCATCATAAGGACTGTTAAGCAACAAAGTCGCCCCAGGAATAGCAGCTTTTAAAATATCTATGCGTTCCAAAAATCCCCAATGATGACAACCAATAAAGTTGGCTTGGTCAATTAAGTAGGTAGAGCGAATTGGTTTTGGCCCGAAGCGTAAGTGAGAGACGGTTATTGAGCCAGATTTCTTGGAATCATAGACAAAGTAGCCTTGGGCGTAATTGTCGGTTTCTTCACCAATAATCTTGATGGAGTTTTTGTTAGCCCCAACAGTGCCATCAGCACCTAACCCATAAAACATTGCCCTGACAACATTATCCGATTCTGTAGAGAAATTAGGGTAAAAGCTCAAGGAAGTATGACTAACGTCGTCATTAATCCCGATAGTAAAGTGATTTTTCGATTTAGCTTGAGCAAGATTGTCAAAAATGCCCTTCACCATCGCCGGAGTAAATTCCTTAGATGAAAGACCATAACGACCACCAATAACTTTAGGGTATGAGAAAGTATTTTCTCCCCCTGCCTCCCCTGCTCCCCCTGCTTCCCCTGCTCTCTTATCTCCCCACGCTTCATGAATAGCAGCGACAACATCTAAATACAAAGGTTCCCCGGCGCTACCTGCTTCTTTGGTGCGGTCGAGAACTGCGATCGCTTGTACACTAGTTGGTAATACTGCAACAAACTTTTGGACATCAAAGGGGCGGTAAAGTCGCACTTTGACTACACCAAGTTTTTCACCACGGGCGTTAAGGTAATCTACTGTTTCATGGACGGTTTCACAACCTGAACCCATAAGAACGATAACGCGTTCGGCATCTTTAGCGCCGTAATATTCATAGATTTTATAATGCCTTCCCGTGCGTTCTCCAAATTCATCCATGATGCGCTGGACAATTTCTGGACAGGCGTTGTAGTAAGGGTTAGCGCCTTCACGCCCTTGGAAGTAGACATCGGGGTTTTGGGCAGTCCCCCGCAATACTGGACGATCTGGGGTAAGGGCACGGCTACGATGGGCGAGTATTAGGTTATCGTGAATTAGCGATCGCAAATCATCATCTGACAGCAATTTGACCTTCTGCACTTCATGCGAAGTACGGAAACCGTCAAAGAAATGCATAAACGAAACTCGCGTCTCTAGAGTAGCAGCATGGGCGATGAGAGCAAAATCTTGGCTTTCCTGCACCGAAGCGGAACACAGCAGGGCGAAACCAGTTGCACGAGCTGCCATTACGTCGCTATGATCACCAAAAATTGATAACGCATGGGTAGCCAAGGAACGGGCGGCAACGTGAACTACAGCGCTAGTCAGTTCACCAGCAATTTTGTAGAAGTTAGGTATCATCAACAATAATCCCTGAGATGCCGTGAAGGTGGTACTCAAGGAACCTGTTTGTAATGCCCCATGCACAGCACCTGCGGCTCCCCCTTCGCTCTGCATCTGCACGACGCTGGGAACAGTACCCCAAAGGTTAGGACGACTTTCTGCTGACCAAGCATCTGCCCATTCACCCATTGCTGAAGAGGGGGTGATGGGATAAATGGCAATCACTTCATTTAATTTGTAAGCAACACGGGCAACAGCCTCATTCCCGTCGATGGTTGCAAAGGTTTTGTTCATAATTGGATTTTTGTCCCCGCCTCTAAGCTGCACTATCAGAACATGTGAATATAAGAATCAGAAATAGCCAGTACTAGAAAGTAAGTGTATTATCTGCATTAAAAATTTTACGGTAGGATTTACTCCGTGTTTAAAGGATATGTTGATACCTTTAGGCTCTTAAATTAACTTTCAATCAATACTGCATCTATTAATATCTCATCCGCAATACTGCATCTATTAATATGTATTAATAATGTACTCAATGACCAAAGTCTTTGTTTTAAAAGACTTTTAGATAATTTATTCTTTTTTGTGGGGTACAGGGACGGGAATATTACATTGCTAATCGCCGATTTCCATACCATTGACTCAAATCATCCTCAATCGCCTCAATAATTGCGATCGCCTCAGTTATTGATTTTGCATCGGCAGCTAAAAGTGCAAACGCTCGCTCAACCCTTTGTTGATAGTCCTGTGGGCAAACAGCGAACTTATTAGCGATTGCGATCGCCCCTTTTTCATTCAACAGGTAATCTTCATTAAGCGCGAATAAAACTTGATTCATACACGCCACACTGCGGAAACAACAACCTGCTGCATAAACAACATCATTGCGTACAATCGCCTTTTTTGCGACCAACAGTGAGAAACTTATTTCCCAAGCGAAAGTATCAATAGTTGCCTGTTTCAGCCCAACTGGATACGGCTCTGTTTTTACTTTCAAAGCTTCTAAAACACCATCAGGGTCGTAAAGTGCGTGACAAAGAGCAATTTCTCCCATATAAATAGAGGACACAAAACCATGAGGATGTCCTGGTTGATAATCAATAGTAATTTGTCCAACATGGCAATCATCAATGACACTATTTACCTTCACTAAATCACGATAGAGAAAATCTACACCTACACCTTGAACCTGTAGCCAACCACCACCGTTAATCCACTTTCCCCATTCCCCGATCGCAGTAATCAAATTTACACGATGGTTATCATCAAGCTCACAAGCGAGGCGATTTAGAGCAATTAAATCGGGCGGATTTTCTGGATTATAATAAATTCCCAAATCCACATCTGATTTGTTAGTATGGTTGCCCCGTGCCCGTGAACCACCCAGTGCGATCGCTGTAATTCCCTCAATTGACTGCAAACTTGAAACAATATGGTTAATGAATTGAGGCAATTCTTTATTCATAGATTTTTGCAAATTACGAATTAGTATTACTTGCTTGTTGTGATAGAATCTACGCCATCGGTCTTCAACTGACCATCTTCCATATAAATGATGCGATCGGCAATATCGAGGATGCGGTTATCGTGGGTAACTAGCAAAATCGTACATTCTTGTTCTTTAGCTAGCTTCTGCATTATTTCCACGACATCACGTCCAGATTTTTTGTCGAGTGCAGCAGTGGGTTCATCTGCCAAGACAATCTTAGGATGGCTAACTAAAGCACGAGCGATCGCTACCCGTTGCTTTTGCCCTCCAGATAGTTTCTCTGGGTAATAATCTACACGATCTGCTAAACCGACTGTTTCCAAAATAGCGATCGCTTTGGCATTGATATCCTGATTCAGAAAATCGTCGTGCAACTCTAAAGACATCCGCACGTTTTCTCTCGCTGTCAAAAAAGTCATCAGATTATGAGCCTGGAAAATATAGCCAATCTGGCGGCGAAGTTTAGTTAATTGCAGCTTTTTAGCGCCACGAATTTCCTCCCCTAAGATTTTGAGACTACCTTCTTGAGCAGAACGCAATCCACCCATTAGAGTTAACAAGGTGGTTTTCCCCGATCCAGAGGGGCCAGTCATGATAACGATTTCACCAGCAGTAAT
>NZ_DASQZC010000010.1:0-7724 GCF_035638895.1 Nostoc sp.
CATTGGTGTCAACTTAAGTAAAAACGCTTATCCCACAGGCGTTTTACCCCACCCCTTAATCCCCTCCCCGTTCACGGGGAGGGGAGGTTTTGTCGCTAGACAAAAGCGGGGTGGGGTTCCGACGACTTAATTGGTAATTGAGTAAGCTTGATATAACGTCATTGCCAGGGTTTTGCGTTAAGTTGACACGTATGAGCATTACTAAACCCTTTTGCCTGTGGGATGCAGCGATCGCTTTAGGGAGTGGAATTAAGGGGCGGTCAATTTACATTAAGCACGCTACTTGACAAAGCGTCTAGGCTTAGGTATGGCTTCTCCATGAAAATGTGAGCCGATAACTTTGAACAATAGAATCCTGTGGAATATCAGCACTGTTGAAATAACTCCTTAAAGCTTTTCGAGGCTGCTTCCGGTTTGGCAACAATCTCGACAATTTTATTGCGTGCATCTGCTTCAAACAGTGCCTCAACAGCAACTTGGGCGACTTTTTGCCTGGGTATACTACCGTCAAACAGTGTATCAGCACTCTGCATCACGATCGCGTCGGAGTTATCTTCATTCTTCAACCCACCAGGCCGCACAATCGTATAGCTAAGACCACTTTTCTGGATATACTCTTCAGCTTGCTTTTTCCACACTAAAATCAGCCAAAACAAGTTCAATGGATGGAATAACTGCGAAGTACACAAAGAAGAAACTAAGACAAAATGCTCAATTCCCTTTGCCTTAGCAGCTCCTACTAAATTTTTAGTCCCTTCAAAATCTACTTTATAGGGGCCAGTGGGGTCAAAACTAGGTTTCGCACCAGTCGCAACCAACAGAACTGTGCTGTCTCCCAACGCAGCAGTTAAACTTTCTGGTTGTAATACGTCGCCGACCACTAACTCGGCTTCAGGAGAGAGAATACCCTTAGCTTTCTCTATATCCCGCACCAAAGCACGGACGGGAATATTCCGCGCTATCAACTCTTGCACAATCCGGCGACCTGTTTCACCCGTTGCCCCTGCTACAAATGCTTTCATGAGAAATGCTATCCTGGGAAACTATTGTGTGCTTGTTCAGTTCTTTATTTTAGTAATTCTATGGACTTGATGGTAGATTAATGAGGTTTCGGTAAAAATGGGATATTAGTGTGAAATCACCCAACAACATGGGGAATTATTAATATAGACGAACGCTAAAATATACATTAATACATTTATGCTTTCAAAACAAAGCGAATATAAATCCTGGGAAATAACAGAAGCAGTTTTACCTGTAGCCTCCAGCCAAGAAGCAGCCGAGGACACATTAATAGAAACAAATGTAGCAACGGTCACAAAATTTTACGGCCGTTATCAAGATTTTATGGAAATGCCTGCCTCAGCAGAAAAGGTTGCCCAGTATCTTAATAATCACGCCTCATGGTTTTCGCGTTGCGCTGAACCCATGAAGGTGCAATTACTTGGGGAAAATGGCTACGCTTTAGTAATTGGTCGTTTTGGTGCTTTTGGTTATGATGTAGAACCTAAAATTGGTTTGGAATTGTTGCCTCCAGATGAGGGTATTTACCGTATCCGTACAATCCCTATCCCTGATTACCAACCACCTGGTTATGACGTAGACTATCGGGCATCTCTACAGTTAATAGAAAACGATACTTCCACTAGCATTGGTGAAATTACTAGAGTTGAATGGGAATTGGATTTAATAGTTGATTTGCACTTTCCCAGGTTTATTCAGCGATTACCCAAGTCTATAATTCAATCTACAGGCGATCGCTTACTTAACCAAATTGTCCGCCAAGTCTCCCGCCGCTTAACTCGCAAAGTTCAAGAAGATTTTCAGAAATCTTTGGCAATACCCTTTCCTGCTAATTCTAAGCAAAAGCGGTGAGTCAATAGTTCTTTGTCATTTGTCATTAATTTTTGACAAATGGCAAAGACCTACTTAACTATGCTTTAGTGAGAATTCTTTGGACAATTTGTACGCCGGTGACAGCCTGCCAAGCAAAAAGCCCTAAAAGGGTAAAATTTACCAGAATGTGAGTTGCCCGCGCCCAATTTGCCCCTTTTTGCATATAAGGGGACAAAGCAGCAGAAAATGCAATCATACCCGTCATACCTAGTCCTGCCAGCAGGTGAGGCCCGACAAATAACTTGCCATTATTGATGTAAGTGACACCCATCCCTCCAATTGCACCTACAACCATCAAAGCTAAGAGTATAGACCCGATTTGGTAGTGTCTAACGTTATATTTACCTTTAATCAGTTCTTTCTTTTCTTCCCCCTGAGCATTTCTGGTACGCTGTACTTGCAGCCCTAAGTAGGCAGCATAAATTGAAACTACTAATAGCGCCCACATGAGCACCGGATGAAAGAAATTCAGCCAATATTTCACCGACGCGGAAAGTTCCAGACTCATCGTGTTCTCGCCCAATTATAAAATCTTCATAAAAATTAGCATAATTCTATTTTCTGTGCTTAAAGTTGCACAAATAAAAAGAGGCTAAGAAAGAGAAGAATTTTCATCAACCCAATAGCTAGAATGTTTGCCAAGACTGCTTGTATTGAATTTAAATTTAGAATGAGTGAATTTTGGACGTTGCTGATTCCATGTATGAAAATGATTTTGCATAATACCAAAATCATTGTAGAGACGTAGCAGTGCTACGTCTCTACATCTAGATTCATGCTTCAATTCAGCAACGCCGAATTTTAAATTGCATAAACCTCTTGCCAAAGTGGATAAACAATCTCAGACTAAATTTTGAGGGTAGACGAATAAAACCCCCTGTGTGGGATCTCATCTATGACTGAAAACAACGATACTTTGCTGCTAAAAGCTGCTAAAAGCGGCGATATCAAGGGTCTCAGTGCGCTACTGGCTGCTGGCGCGAGGGTGGACGTGTGCGATCGCCAAGGCACGACGGCATTAATGTTTGCTGCCAATTTAGGCTATACCGAAATTGTGCGATCGCTATTAAATGCTGGGGCAAATATCAACTTGCCCAGAAAACTCTATGGTTTGACGGCTTTGATGTTGGCAACTAATGCCAAACAGCTTGACATTTTGCAGCTTTTACTATCTAAAGGTGCTGATGTAAATGCCACTAATGAAGATGGCAGCACAGCTTTAATGGCAGCTGTAGTTAAAGGTCATGTCGATGTAGTGCGAGTTTTATTGGCTGCTGGTGCAAAGGTGAATATCGCAGATAAAGATGATGATACAGCCTTGAAACTCGCCGTTAAGCAGGGACAAATAGAAGTTTTACAAGCAATTCTCCAAACTGGTATCGATGTCAATATCCGAGATGAGGAAGGTGAAACACTCTTAACATTAGCGGCAGATTTGGGACATTTGGAGGTTGTGGAAGCACTGCTAGCAGCCGGGGCTGATGTGAACGTGAAAAACGCCGATGGTGCAACTGCCCTATCGGCAGCAGCTGCTGCTGGACATAGTGCGATCGCAGCAGCTTTACTAAATCGAGGTGCTGAAGTTAATCTCCAAGACCAAGATGGTGAAACTGCCCTACACCTTGCCGTTGTGGAAGGCTACATTGATGTTGTGCAAGTGTTACTTACCAGGGGTGCAGATGTCCAAATTAGGAACCACCTGGGTGATACGCCACTGCTTGTAGCAGCATTGCAGGGACACAGCCATATCGTCGAAGCATTGTTGCATTCCGGGGCAGATATTACTGAGAAAAACCTCGGTGAAGTACCTTTGACGCTGGCTGCATCACAGGGACACACCCAAACAGTAAAAGTACTGCTACACTATGGTGCTGATGCCAACACTGCGAGCGATGATGGCAAAACTGCTTTGATCAAGGCAACCGAACGCAAGCACACGGAGATAATACACTTATTGCTGGCAAATGGGGCAGATGTGAATTTTCAAGACTCAGCAAAGGCAACAGCATTGATGTGGGCGGCCTCAGTAGGTTACGGCGAAATTGTGCAGTTATTACTCCAAGCTGGGGCAGATGTGAATTTGAAAAACCGGGGTGGTTATACTGCTGTAATGATTGCAGAATTTAATGGTTATAAAAATGTGGTGCGGAACCTGCAAAAAGCTGGGGCGCAAGAATAGCTAATAGCCATCTAAAATCTTTTGTTTCCTGATTTGCCAGACAATAATAATTCTGACTTATCATTTTTTTCAAATTGTCCAGCACGAATGAGTTGCACAGTTTTTTCTGTCCATGCGACAAAATCTGTTTCATATAACTGGGCTGTGCTTCTCGTAATCGGGGTCATAAACTTCCTACAATCCACCGTAGACGAGCAAAATTGGTGAGATTTTACCTCCATTTTAACTTCAGAGGCGATGCGAGGCGATCGCGTCTTGTTCCTGTCACAATATCTAAATAAGCCTATATTTTAATTTCAAAAATGTCTGCTAAAAATACAAATAATCAAAGTCGTATCCAATCTCGTGACTGGCCAATTGAGCAATTACCTGGACTAAGCCACGAGGAACAATCTCAACTGCACAATTGTGGAATTTTTACCACAGTAGCGCTAATCAAACAAGGGAAAACTCTAGAGAAAAGACTAGCATTAGCAAATAAATTACAGATTCATCTTCAGTATGTAAATAAATGGATGGCTTTAGCTGACTTGGCGCGTATTCCCAGTGTAGGCATACAATATTGTGGTTTATTGCTCCATGCAGGTATTGGTTCAGTTGCACAGTTAGCTCAGACTCCCACTCACAGATTGCACCAACAAATTATGCGCTTGCAGGTAGCAACAATGCAGCGACGAGATTTGTGTCCAGCGATTGAATTAGTACAACAGTGGAGTCAGCAAGCGAAAATAGTGGGGAGTGGGGAGTAGGGACTGGGGGCAGAGGGGACAAGGGGACAAGGGGACAAGGGGGCAGAGGAGACAAGGGGACAAGAAAGAATTATTGAAGAAGTGTCTCACTTATTTTTTCCCGACTCCCGACTCCCGACTCCCGACTTACTACTCGCTAATCCTTGGCTAAAACACCATTAAGGAAAATATCAGCAAGTCCTTCTGCCATTTCCTGCATTTGTTGAGGGGAAGCGTCAGGTTCCATGATGGTGTTGTTGGAAAAACCTGCGATCGCAAACATTCCTAAAAAAACTTTGGCTACCAGCTTGGCATCCATTTTGCGATAAATGCCTTTATCCATCGCTGTTTGAAAAAATGCTTCGCCCACATCGGACATTTTGGTAATGACTTCTAATTGAATGCGATCGCGCAAGTCGGGGTGAAACTGCACCTCCATAAAACAAACGCGCATTAAATCGGCATTTTTTTGGAAATTCCACATCCGGCGACGCATCACCTGAGCTACGGCTTTATAGCTGCCCATTTCACTTAATTCTGTCAGTAAATCTGTGAGAATCTCCACCCATCCACTCGTCGCTACTTCCACTAAAATTGCCTTTTTATTGGGAAAATGACGAAATAGAGTGCCTTCAGCTACACTTGCCGCCTGTGCTAAATCGCGGGTGGTTGTGCCGTCAAATCCCTGAGCGGCGAACAACCGTTGTGCTGCCTGTAAAATCCGGGTGCGTGTCTGAGCCTCTGAGGGTGGGGAAGAATTAAAAACTCGCATAACAGTTAAGGTGAAATTTGCGGAACATGATTTGTAGCATTATTGTCTAACGTCAAGTAAAAAAGCCTAACATGCTTAATACAAGATTAACGTCTTTTTGCTAAGTAAGTACCTAGTTTTTTAGGTAGTGTAACTTTATCTTAATTTGCGCTTATGAACCAGATCAGTCGGTCAATTTTAGATTTTAGATTGGGGATTTTGGATTGGTCAGATAAAGTATCTGTCATATTGCGGCGGTTGTTTGTCACTTCGTTGGCTTTGATCATCCTCTGGTGCGGATTGCTGCCAGAAATTGCTCTGGCTCAAACTCAGACAGCACCCCCTCCCCAAAGAGTGCTGCAACCTACAAAAACTCAAACTTCACCAGTTCAAAGTTCGATTCAACCTTATCTGAATCGAGTTATTAAGGAGTTAACGGAGTTTCGCCTCAACAATGGTCTTAAATTCATTGTCTTGGAACGACATCAAGCGCCTGTAGTTTCTTTTATTACTTATGCCAATGTCGGTGGTGTAGATGAGCCAGATGGCAAAACTGGTGTAGCTCACTTTCTAGAACATTTAGCGTTTAAAGGTACAACGCGCATTGGTACAGAAGACTACAAGGCAGAAAAACCTCTATTAGAAACCTTAGAACGGTTAGATACCCAAATTCAAGCAGCAAAAGCCGATGGCAAAAAAGATGAGGTTACGCGGTTACAAGCTAAGTTTAAGCAAGTGGAAGCGCAAGCAGCTAAGCTTGTCAAGCAAAACGAATTGGGGCAAATTGTCGAACAAGCGGGAGGCGTGGGTTTAAATGCCAGTACTTCAACTGAAGCTACCCGTTATTTCTACAGCTTTCCTGCCAATAAGCTCGAACTTTGGATGTCGCTGGAGTCGGAACGATTTCTTGATCCTGTAATTCGCCGTGAATTTTATAAAGAGAGAGATGTAATTTTAGAGGAGCGACGGATGCGGGTGGAAAATTCACCCATTGGATTGATGGTGGAGAAATTTATTGATACTGCTTACAAAGTTCATCCATACAGGCGTCCGGTGATTGGTTATGACGAAGATATCCGCAATTTGACACCAGAAGATGTGCAAAAGTTTTTTGATACTCACTATGTACCAAGTAATTTAACCATTGCCATTGTCGGAGATGTTAACCCGGCTGAGGTAAAAAAACTGGCGCAAACTTATTTTGGCCGCTATCCGGCAAAAACCAAAGCTGTTGAAAAAATTCCGGTGGAACCGTCACAACAACAAACACGGGAAGTTACTTTACAGCTACCTTCTCAACCCTGGTATTTAGAAGGTTATCATCGTCCAGCAATTACCCATCCAGATAATGCAGTCTATGAAATCATTGGCAGTTTATTAAGTAATGGGCGCACGTCGCGGTTGTATAAGTCTTTGGTAGAAAAGCAACGCTTGGCGCTAAATGCTCAAGGTTTTAGCGGATTTCCTGGAGATAAGTACCCAAACCTGATGTTATTCTATGCTCTCACGGCTCCTGGTCATACGGTTGATGAGTTGGCAGTGGCTTTGCGCCAAGAAATCGACAAATTAAAAACTGAGCCTGTAGCTACGGTTGATTTGGAACGAGTGAAAACCCAAGCAAGGGCGGGTTTGTTACGTACCCTCGATTCAAATATGGGGATGGCTCAACAATTGTTGGAATATGAGGTGAAAACTGGCTCTTGGCGGAATTTGTTTAAGCAGTTGGATGATATTTCGGCGGTGACAACGGCTGATATTGTACGGGTGGCAAAGGAGACGTTTACGCCGAAAAATCGCACGGTTGGGAAGTTGTTGTCGAAAGAAGCTTAAGAGAAACGAATCGCAAAGGGCGCAAAGGTAGAGAGATATGCAGAGGTACAAGGTGAAAGGTAAAAAATTCAAAATTCAAAATGGGAAGCGGCTTATTTATGCTTTGGTTGGTGTTTTTGCGTGTTTACTTTTAACTTGTAATTTTTCTCTGGCGGCGACGGCTGAGGCAAAGCACTATACTGAGTTGCAGCTACCAGCCCTACCTGAAATTAAGATACCAAAGTATGAGCGGTTTGTGCTTCAAAACGGCTTGATTGTCTATTTAATGGAAGATCACGAATTGCCGTTGGTGAATGGAACGGCGTTTGTGCGGACAGGAAATCGCTTGGAACCACGACAA
>NZ_DASQZC010000011.1:0-2496 GCF_035638895.1 Nostoc sp.
AAGCTTTACCAAGACAATTACCACTAACTTGAATGGTATCCAAGGCAACACTGCTGAATTAGTTGTTAGTGCTGATGCTACTGGAAACAGAACCTTCAGCAGCGTTATTGGTGGTGTTCAAGTCGAAGACGATCGCTCTGAAACTTTCGTTAACGCTATTGCTGCTACCGTATAATTATCTGGCTAACAAAGATAACTTTGTAACGCCAAATATTTTGCCCAAAAACTAAACTTTTCAGGAGAAACTCAAATGATTATTTCTGATCTAAACTACTTAGAAAACACCTCTGAAGAAATTCTTGGTGGTCGCGGTACTAACATCGCCAACATCTACACAGCAGACAAGAGAGTTACAGCTGTTGTTAACGAAAGCTTCACCAAGACAGTTACCACTAACTTGAATGGTATCCAAGGAAACACTGCTGAATTAGTTGTTAGTGCTGATGCTACTGGAAACAGAACCTTCAGCAGCGTTATTGGTGGTGTTCAAGTCGAAGACGATCGCTCTGAGACTTTCGTTAACGCTATTGCTGCTACCGTTCGTAATCCAGGATCTTAATCCAACTGGATTAGTTATGCTTAAGCCTAAAAACAAAAGCAGGTTAGAGCGAGTATGAAAACCAACACTCCATAGCAATTGTTTTGTTGGGTTATCTTTACTCTACTCAACCTACTGTAGGATGTTCAAAGATTGCTGAAAACTATCTTGGTTTATAGTTTTCAGCAATTTTATAAATTCGATTCAATGTTAACACAGTTAATTAGACAGTTGCAAGACTTACCTCTTTATGCAAAGTGATATCTGTTTGTTAATGTAGGAAGTCTCTTGTCAAGTTTAGTAATGCTAGGGTAGCGTCTCCAAAGTTCAGCATCTAAACAAGTACCATACTCAGTAAACCAAAACATTTTTAGAATTCTTACCATCTGGACATTTCAGCTAAAGCCACGGATATCACAAAACTCACAAAACAACGTTAACTTCAGCATAAGAGACGATACCCCTAGTTACCTTCAAGCGGTAAGCGTTACCCATACCGTCAAACTTATCCCTCTATTACTAACGGTGTTTGCTTGCTGATTCACAAGGGCACAAACCCCTATTATTACGTTCGTTTTCAGTTTGTGGTTTACTGAGACTTGAGCTTTAGTATCATAACTATTTGTTAAAGAAGAGGAAAAGGGGCAGGGGCCACAAAGCTTAGGGGAGAACGCCATAAATAAATTTATGTTTGCTGAAACTTGGACATATTATTTCCTGTCGTAAGCTGTTATGTATACAACTTGCACAATCAGGGCGGGCAAGATGCCCACCCCACAAGCATTTTGAAAAAAAATTAGTGCAAATTAAAGGCGCAACAGCTTAATGCATCTCGAAATAAATATTTAACATTAAGCATCAATAAATTTATTTGCTCTGAAACCCTTTTGGTAGGGAAATTACACCATCTTCTTTCCTGCTCTCTGCTCCTTGCTCCTCTCCTCTCTGGTCAAGTTGGTATTGTATATCTAGCAATATCAAGAGGAAATCTAATGAGCAGTATTTTTTTAACAGGTCTGTCATACGTCAATATGAGTGGTGCCGGCGGCAGCATCAACGTCAGCATTTCTTCCCCTACAGGTTTAAGCATTAACAGGAGTGAAGAAGTTTTTGTGTCCGGAGCAACATCCAATGGAAGTACCGTGTTAGCCACGAATTCCTACACTGGAGATAACACCAACGATTTGCTATTAGGAGGTCAAAATAACGTTACTTCCGTCAGCAATTTAGGCACTGATACACTTACCAGAGGTACTAATAGCAGTTTATTTCTAGGTACAACAACAAATTCTGCTTCTGAGAGTGGCAATGTCATCATTGATTTGAATCCATCTTTATATGATGCGATTGGGATAGAAGCAAATAATAACCTGTTAAGCAATTTCGGATTTACAGGCTTCAATTCGATAGGTGATAGTTTCATATAAAGGGCTAATTTAGCCTATTTTTAGGGCAGTTTTTACAAATATTTTTGGGGAAAACAATAATTTAGCGATGAGCCTAACGCTCCAAAATGGCTAAGAGGGTGTTTTAAAAGTCCTAGCAAAATACTTTTAAAACATCCTCTTAGGATGATTACCCACTACACATTGGCAACTTCAAGCAAGAATTTGCGAGGGAAAAAATATGGCAACTCTAGAAATAAATGACAGCAACAATATAGAAGGCAATAATGCTGATAAAGTCGCGAATCTTTTTAATCGTAGTAACGATATCTTGACCGGGAGAGACCGTAATAACAACGCATCTGGAGGTGGGAGTAGTTTTTTACAAGGAACTAGCGGCAACGATCTATTAAATGTCCCACAAGGAAACACTAATACTAAGAGTTACACAATTTTTGGTCTTGGTGGTAACGATACTTTGACCGGGGGAGGTGGTAATGACAAGATATTTACAGGTATTAGTGGTAATTCCCTACTGAATGGGGGAGATGGGAATGACAACTTGTCTGGCAA
>NZ_DASQZC010000012.1:0-1956 GCF_035638895.1 Nostoc sp.
AAACTTCACCAGTATGGTTGTCAATTACTAACGCAGATGCATCATGGACATTCTTGGCGGCGAGAGAAGAAATCACTTGTTGCACCTGTGCTTCGACAAACTGCTGTAAAGGGCGATTTATCGTGGTGCGAATAACGGATTTATCCCCCAAACCCCTTTTAAAAAGGGCTTGATTCTCCGCTTTGTAAGGGGGACTAAGAGGGATTTGATTGGCTAACCAAAACAAAAAGTGTGGTGCGGCGATAATTCCCCGTTGGCCAGATTGAAACACAACTTTTTCGGCGGATGTTCGGGCTGCGTTCGCCTCACTAATATACCCATCGCGTACCATACGATTGAGGACGTATTTTTGTCGCTGCTTCAGTCGTTCCCAATGCTGGTAAGGATTAAAATATGTGGGATTATTAGGAATAGCAGCCAACAAACTAGCTTGGGCAAGATTCAATTCACTAGCTGGGATGGAAAAATAAGTCTGCGCGGCTGCTTCCACACCATATATATTGCCTCCCATTGGCAGGCGATTGATGTATGCAGAGAGAATTTCATCTTTATTCATCCCTGCTACTAACCGCCAAGATAGCCAAATCTCACTCAGTTTACCAGAGAAGCTACGGGGCACTGGATCTAACATCCGCGCTAACTGCATAGTAATAGTGGAAGCACCGGAAACAATTCGTTTGGCGTGGATGGCTTCTTTGCTGGCGCGGATAATAGCTTTCATATCCAACGCCCCGTGATAATAAAAGCTGCCATCTTCGGCGGCTAAAATAGCGTGGATAAACTGGGGCGAAACCTGATTTAGTGGTATTACTGATGTATGCTCTTGGTCACGGGTGAGTAGTGTTCCTAATGGTAAACCATTGCGATCGCTAAATTGCATTGCCAACTGATTTTGGGCAATGTCTGCGGCACGAATGGGCGCAAAATAAGGTAGTAGACGTACCACCAGACAGATTACCAGCACAGCTAGGATAACCTTACTAGTGCGCTTAAGTTTGAGTAGCGATCGTGAAATTAGTTTCATCAGGGAATCCCTGTCTAAGAAAACTTACTTTAATTTTGACGCGGCGATTATTACATCTACATCAGCAAGTATGTCCAATACTTAATAATTAATTTTTCCTAACTTAGCAGATAGAAACTAATATTTGTAGAACTTAAATACTTCTTCATAGTTAAGAATTGTAGTGATTTTTGGAACAATAACACTGGATTGGTTATCTATGTAAATAAACATACGTTACATCCATAGCTTGGGTATAAATAACTAGACATATTGCGTCCTTTATTAGTCTTGGCATTGCCCACTCTATGAAAGAATGCAAATTTTTGTTTGCTATAACTTGTGAATTTTTTATTTTTAATTACTAGAAAGATGATAATCAGATTTTTACTGCGTTTCCACCATAAGATTACCTGCGTTCTTGGCGGTTCGTTAAAAAAAATTATTCCTACTTCAAGCCGGAAGAGAACTATACAGTTTATTCTGCTCTTTACATTTATGCTAGGGATGGTAGGATGTAATTTTTTTAGTATCAACTCAAGTAAAGAACAACTCCCAAAAGTATCCCCACTCACACCGCCTAAACTACCAGACTGGATTGAACAAATTAGTCCCATTGGAGATGCAAAATCTCTTAACCAAATCCGCATCCGTTTTAAAGAAGCTTTAATTCCAGTTGAAAGCCTAGACAGTCCAGAACAGCAGAAAATATTAGAAAAATTTGCACTTTGGCCGCCTTTACCCGGTCAATTTCGTTTTTTAACACCGCGCATGGTGGGTTTTCAAGCCGAGAAAGCATTGCCAATAGCGACAAGATTTCAAGTTACCCTCAAAACAGGTTTAGCCGATTTAAAAAATCATCGCTTAGACAAAGATTTACCTTGGACTTTTAATACCGAATCTATAAATCTGACTAATTTACCCGGTGTTAATCCCATTGAGAAAGCTGATAT
>NZ_DASQZC010000013.1:0-5623 GCF_035638895.1 Nostoc sp.
ACAGCTAATGCGATCCAGTTTCCGGGTGGTGGAGAATTTTCCATGACTTCACCCGTGAATCAGCTTAACCCTTTGCTGAGTGTGAATCCTTCTGCATTTCTATTCAATCAAATTCCATCCCAGCCTGTTGGGCCGATTCAAGTCAATGAAGCATTTCTATTCGTTCCTGAGAGTCAGAGTTTAGTGCTATTGGGAGGCGATGTGAATTTACAAAGAGCGACCGTGTTTGCTCCAGATGGTCGAATCGAATTAGGAGGATTGGCAGCAGGAGGAACGGTAGGGTTGAACATTGATAACAACAATTTCCGCTTAACTTTTCCTGAGAGTGTAGCGCGAGCAGATGTATCTTTTACCAATCAAACTACAGTAAGTGCTAGTGGTGAAGGCGGCGGTGGTATCCAAATACAAGGCAGGCGCGTTACATTCGATAGTTCAGATATTGCAGTTAATACCCTAGTCTCAAAATCGGGAGGAACATTAGGGATAAATGCATCGGAGTCAGTAGAACTCTTGCGAGGAAGCCGTCTATTAACTGAAACAACAAGGTCTGGAACTGCCGGAGACTTAAGGATTGAAACTGGGCGGTTGATTGTTCAAGATGGTTCGCAGATTTCAGCTTCCACTTCTCCACAATCTACAGGAGGGGGAGGAACTTTGTTTGTCAATGCCAGGGACTCTATCCAACTCATTGGAACCTCGCAAATTATAGAAGGTGAAAAACCCATACCTAGTGGCTTGTTTACTGTCACCCAAGGTGCTGGAAATGCTGGAGAGTTAAGGATTCAAACTGGGCAATTGATTGTTCAAGATGGAGCGCAGGTTTCAGCTAATACTCGTAGTCAGGGAACGGGAGGAACTGTGTCTATCAACGCTAGGGACTCTATCCAACTTATTGGAACAAATGGTGACAGTAGAAGCGGCTTATTTGTTGGGACTATAGCTACTGGAGATGCCGGAAACTTAAATATAGAAACTGGGCAATTGATTATTCAAGATGGAGCAAGAATTTCAGCTTCCACTTCTAAAGAATCTACTGGAGAGGGAGGAACTGTGTCTATCAACGTCAGGGACTCTATCCAACTCATTGGAACCTCGCAAATGGGAGCTAGTGGCTTATTTGTTGGGACTGAATCTACTGGAAATGCCGGAAACTTAAATATAGAAACTGGGAAGTTGATTGTTCAAGATGGAGCGCAGGTTTCAGCTAATACTCTGAGTCAGGGAAGGGGAGGAACCTTGTCTGTTACCGCAGATTCTATTGAACTCATTGGAACCTCGCAAATGGGAGCTAGTGGCTTATTTGTTGGGACTGAAGCTACTGGAAATGCTGGAAATTTAAATATAGAAACTGGGCAATTGATTGTTCAAGATGGAGCGCAGGTTTCAGCTTCCACTTCTAAAGAATCTACAGGAGAGGGGGGAAGTATTATAGTTAAGACCGGAGAATTAAATGTCTTAAATAACGCTGACATAACTGTGAGCAGTCAAGGCACAAACAAGGCAGGTGATTTGGAAATCACTGCTCGTTCTATCAAATTGGATAACCAAGGTAAGCTGATTGGGCAAGCTAACTCCGGTGATGGTGGCAATATTACGCTGAACTTGCAAGACTTATTGTTACTGCGCCGCAACAGTGAGATTTCTACCTCAGCAGGTACTAGAGGGTCTGGTGGAAATGGCGGTAATATCACCATTAATGTCCCTGACGGCTTCATCGTCGCCAACCCAAATGAAAACAGCGATATCACCGCCAATGCATTTAGTGGTAGTGGTGGGAGAGTCACAATTAAAGCTACTAATATTTTTGGCATTGCATCACTAACTGAGGAAGACCTTAAAAGGTTGCGCCCTACGGATTTAGACCCGCGTCAACTTCAGACAAATGATATTACGGCAATTTCCCAAACAAGACCTGATTTAAGCGGCATTGTAGATATCAACACGCTTGATGTTGACCCCTCTCAAGGATTAATTAACTTACCAGGCGTACCAGTTGACACCAAAGTGTCCCAAGGCTGTCAAGCGCTTACAGCACAAAATCAAAGTAGTTTTACGATTACCGGACGCGGCGGCTTACCACCCAACCCTAGAACCGAACCCCTCACTCCTGATGCAGTTGAACTAGATTGGGTAACTCTCAACCCAAAGGGTGAAAACCGTGTTAGTACAAATTCAAATCAGGTAAATAGTTCCAGTCCAGCGCCGATTGTGGAAGCGCAAGGGTGGTTGAGAAATGCTAAAGGTGAAGTTGTACTCACGGCTAATGCGCCGAAAGCTTTGCCTCATAGTTCCTGGTTTACTCCTGCTTCTTGTTTCTGAAGCGCATTAGAGCCAATTGCCTACTAAAACATAGGGTGCCCAGAAATATGGAGCTTTTTCCTTAGCAAAAACAGCTAATTGGGCACTCTGGAGCGCCTCGGCTTTATTCGCCCCAGCCTTTAGCTGTCGATAGAACTCACTCATTACATCGGCAGTGGAGCGATCATCTATTGACCACAATGTTGCTAGTGTACTGCGTACCCCCGCCCGCATAGCTATCCCAGCCAGTCCCAAAGCTGCTCGTTTGTCTCCCTCAGCAGTTTGGCAAGCACTAAGGACGAGTAATTCAATGCTACTAAATCTGTTTTTGTCGCTAACTCGCAGTAGATTATCAAATTCCTTAACCTTAACCAGTTTATCCCAGGTGAGAATAAAGGTTTTTTCAGCATCAGAACTAAATTCACCGTGAGTTGCTAGGTGAACCACGGAGAAGGGAACTGTTTGCAACTTATTTTGCAGGTTTGTTTGGGTAAACTGTTGATTTAACAGTTCTTCACTCTTGGATACTTCAGATTTGATTTCTTTTAATTCCCGTGGTACATTTTGTAATTCGGGAAATTCTTTGCCTTCGACTGGGCGTTTTTCGCTGACTCCGGCTGTTAAAGCATTTAGCTGTATCTGTCGCAAAGGTTTGGGATCGAGGAGTTGCAAACCTGGTGTCAAGGCGATCGCATATTTCTCTACCAGATATTTCTTTTGCTGTTTGTCGTAGAGAACCGCCATTGGGATATTCCGCAAATCACCATCAAGTACAAACACTAAGGTTTTGATCCCACTATTGACTAACTCTGTTTGTGCAGGTCGAATTAACCAATCATATATTTGTTGGGACTGCTGCTGAACCCGAGCAGTTGCAGTGACATTTAGTAAGTTTTTCCTCAGTTGTGCTATTGTCTTTTCCACATCATTTTGAGCTATTACAGTCTTGTAGTGGCGCAACTCTTGATTAGGCAATTTGAGGATAACATCTAGGCGGTCTGGCAAAATAATTGGATAGATCACTGCTGCTCGTTGGTCTTTTTTGTCAACTACTGGGTCAAGTTCCTGCGTAGGATTTAAACAGGCTGACCGAAAGAAGTTATCCAGTTCTGCCAATTGCAGAGATTCAATTACGTCACGAGCAAGCCTTAGATTGTCTTGATTAATACCCTCTTGTGGCGAGAGTGAAGCGTTAGCCTTAGCCTTTAGTAAAGAAGCATCTCGTTGCTCTAGCTTCTCGAAGGGAACAGAAGCGCTGCTGCCTTGGGGAGAACGCAACAGCAATTCAACTAACTCTCGATACACGGGTTCGATATTTTCCCGAAAGGAAAATTGAACGTCTGGATTGAGGGCTACTAAATCACCACGCAGAGATTGAAGGGTCTTGTAGGCTACATTATAGGATGCGATCGCACCTTTAATATCTCCCTTTTTTTTCAGTATGCGTCCTAGTTGCCATTGCCACTGATAAGCAATATCCGATGCATTAATACTTTGCGCTGTAAATAAAGCTTTTTCGGTAAGCTCTTGAGCATCAGAAAACTGCCCGGTTTTTTCATACAACTCACCAAGACTACCCATAGCATAAGATTCTGCTCGCTGATCTTGCAACTTCTGTGCCTGTTCGAGTGCAGTAGACAATTGCTGGGCAATGTTCAGCCATGAGGGGGTATCTATGCTAATTTTTTCTTTTAGTTGTGTAAGATTTTGGGCGTATTTAATGCGAGTATATACTGAGGTTCGGCTGGGTGGTAAGTTGCTAATTGCCGGCTGGATTTGAGACGACAACGCTAATGCATCTTGAACTTGGTTTTTTTCTAAAAGTAGACTAAGTAAATTTAGGCGAGCCTGGATGCGGGTGATGGAGGAAACAGATACAGTAGCAGCCTCCTGATAGTATTGCAAAGCCGCTTTAGTGTCTTGCTGGGCGCGGGCTGTGTTGCCTAAACTGAGTTGAGCTTCTGCGATCGCTTTTGGAGATTGCACTCGTTTTGCTATTGCTAAACTTTTCCCCAATACCAACCGTGATACGCTTAAATCACCGACAACTCGGCGAATGTTGCCAAGACTACGCAGCCCTGTAGCTACAACAAGTGAGTCTGGAAGGCTGGTAAGGGTTTGCTGTACTTCGTTTAAAATTTTGTTAGCCTGAAGGTAAAGCCCTAAAGCTTGCAAAGCTTGTGCAGAGTTAATCCGGTTACGAGTTAATCTAGCCTTGTCGCCTATTTGCTGATAAATATTAGCGGCTTTTTGCCAGGTAGTTAAAGCCGCTTCTGCTTGTCCTTGTGACAGTTGTAACTGTCCTTGCACATCTAGGGCTTGGGCAATAAGTTGGGAACGCTCACCGGAACTGCCCCTATTTTCCCCTGACTGTAATAATTTTAAACTTTGGGCGATCGCTTCCTCAGCTTCTGCCCACAAGGCAAGTTTCTGATAAGCCAAGGAGAGATTACTCAGCGTCATCGCTTCTTGTAATCCATCCCTAGAGGTTTTAAACGCAGCAGCAGCCTGTTGCAAAACTTTTATCGCTTCAGTAAACTGTCCCCTGTCGTATAATATTTTCCCCTGTTCCACTACGCTTGCCGTTTGGGATGGGCCGCTCTTAAGGGGAAGTAGGGAATAGACAGTAGGGGATTCAGGATTCATCAGTTCCCTGTCACTACTTCCTTGTCCCCACTCCCTTTGCTCGGCCAAATTTTGCATGGCAGAGTAGACGGCAGGAGGTTTTGCTAAAACAGGGGATAAGGTTATGCATAGAAATGCAGTGAACAGCGCGAGGAAAAAATGATTTGAGTATCTCATAGTTCAGTTCTGTATAGTCAAATATAGTCAGACATTACTTTATCAAAACAGAATTCTGGCGTTGGGGAGTAAGATTTAAAGCCTCTCTCCTTTTAGGCTACAGTTTACACACAAGTCTTTTAAAGTTGCTGTGTAACGTAGGTGGGTTAATTTTTGTAGGTCAATGCAACTTTGCTGCCAATTGATGGGAATAAAGACATAAGACAAATAATTATTCCAATAGGGGTATTATCTGTATACAATTACTCTAAACTCATGCCCAGTAATGGGTATAAAAGAATTGGGCAAGTATATTCTTGAACAATTGTTTTTGGCGGATACAATAAACCAAAGTGTCAAATCTAGTCTGCCCAATAGACTACTGACAAAATCGCGTAATATGACGGCATTCTACTGAGGATTATGGCTCAAATTGTCATGCAGAATCAAAGGGGGATAACAACTTTTCAGCCACTTGATGTTGAACTGCGTAACGTGTTCAAGTTTTTTAACCAAGAACCAGCAGTAAATGGAATCGATTTGG
>NZ_DASQZC010000014.1:0-9295 GCF_035638895.1 Nostoc sp.
AGCTTCTACAGTATCAGCACCTTGGACATATTCGGGGAGAAGGAAAACCAACCGGAATTTATGCCAGTCTTGTTTGTGACTGGCAGTGGTGTACATTAAGGCGCAGTGTTTTTTAATGAAGGGATGGACTAGCGCTTCTTCTATGGTTAATTGGTGATCGTAAACTTTGATAGAATTTCCATTCTCGTCTTTAATTGGCAAGTCATAAGCATCACGGGCGATATCGGAATTATCAATATCGATTAGTAGCCATTGAGAACCGATAACGTTAGCTTTACTCCGCCATTTACCACCCAGCAAGCCAGCACAGATGGCGTGACCTGCTTTAATGTGGTGCTGCACATCTTCTAGAGTGCCTTCTGTATCTTGAAAGTTGGCGGCAAGTTTCTTAAAGTCCCAGTCTTTATTTCTGCCAGTGGCGTTAAACGCAAACTTGATTTTATTACTAGGTATGACTGGGGGTAAAAAAGCGCTATCGTAAATAGATTTTTTCCCTGATAGCGCCGTTCTTCTGCTCTCAACTACGGGGTTTGTCATTTATTAGTCACTCCTTCTAGGAAACCGCCGCTTATCAGCCATTACCCCCTCTGTTGGTACAAGCCAGGATGCTTATTGTGGGAAGTAAGGTTTGAGGGCAGCTTAAGGTTTTCAGTAGCCAAAAAGTTTTTGATATTTTTGGACACCAAGAAATAATGCCAGATTGGCCAAAACCACTAGGCAAAACTGATCTAATTAATCTAATTAATCAGGGCTGTTCTAAAAAGCTGAAACCCTTACTGAGTAAGGGTTTTAAAAATAGATTATCCGGGGATTCTAGAGTTTTCATCCGGGGATTCTAGAGTCTTTGTTCTAAAGCTGAAAACTTTATGGAGTAAGGCTTTTAAGCCTATTTTGCTTGGTGATTTTTTTTAGAACAAAGCAAGAATATAAAAATAGCCAACCACAGGTAATAAGTGGCTGGCTGCGAGGAAGCGTTAAGCATTAATACTCAAAATTAGATGTCAAGAAGTTTTCGGATCTTGTTAGTGTGAGCTAGGCTGATGGTGCGTTCGCCTTTTTCAATCAGGGAGATGAGTTTTTGGGACACCCCAAGAAAACCAGCCAGCTGAGTCTGTGTCCAACCTTTGGCAATACGTGCTTCTTTAACTTGGCTGCCAGTCAAGCTGATGTGTTGTAGCTGTTTTGGCTTGGCTTTGGGCTGTAACTGTTCTATCTTAGGTTGAACTTTGGATTGTAATTGTTCTATTTTAGGTTTAGCCTTGGATGCTATCAATTCTGGGATAGGGGCTGGGGGTTTGATGGTGAGTTTGGCATCCAGCAACTTGTTCAGGTAGCCTTTAGGCTTCTTGTCCTTGCAGTCTGGTTTTAGCCATTCAGGGTACGTTTCCGGGTCAAACACAATTTGCCATCTCAGCTTGAGCAGTAGCTTTATGGCACTATCCCAGTGCTGCTTTAGGTCATACGCTCGGCGAAAGTCTAACTGGGCTTTATCTATAATCGGTTTAGCGAATGTAATTTCTAATAGCTCCTGTACTTTGTAATTTCCATCAAGGCGAATCCGACTATCCAATGTTAGATATATAGCCAGCCTTAGCGCGAGTTCATCATGGTATGGGTCAATTTTCAAAACTTGCTGGGCTAAGTAGCCAAACTGATATAAAGCGTCCCGTGATTTGGCTCCGGCTCGGTTCAAAAAATGTTGAGTCCAAGCACCGGGTTGAATAATTAACTGAACTTCATTAGGCTCTTCTATTTTCCCTTGTAAATTTATCTGACCATAGGGCACAACTGTAATGTTCCACATTCGACCTACAGGGGTACTAGCATTTATTCCACCTTTTTTGTTCCTACCTTCTATCCATACTGCTTTAACTAACAAACAATCTAATGCAAACGCAGTTTTGGCTATTTCTGAGAGTTTTTTATGTTTGGGTAAATCAGTTCGCTGATCCCAACCTATATCTTTTATCAAGTCGCTGGCATTGAGAATAAATAAGCTTTCCCACGGTCTTTCCTGTTTCATTGCATAGGCAGCAAAGATTAAGTGCAGTTTGGCGCTGTTAAACCCAAATTTATCAATGATTTGCAGTGCTTCATCCCAAGGGAGCATGGAAATATCACCGGGGTTGGCAATATAATGCTCAATGAAGTTTTGAGAATCGCCCTTAGCTCTATGTTGTAAGTAGGCTATGCCATTTTCATTTTGCTTCCACAATTCTTTTTTGATTTGAGAGTCAATACTGGAAAACATAAGTGCTGCTGTTGGAACAGCTTCAAAGCCTTGGGACTTAAATAATTTTGATTGTCTAACTGTGATTGAAGTATTTGGGATGGAATTAGCTGGAGTTTCAAAATAACTTCTGTTTTCCTGACTACTATTTTTACTTTTCTCCGTTTGGGATTTGGTAGCCGGAGGATATAATTCATCCTCGGCATTTTCAAAAGAATTGTTTTCTATTTTTCTCAGATTGATGGAAGTTGTTACAGGAACTTCTTTGAAAGACTGTAATAAATGACTGCGTAAAGCTTTTATAAATTGTTCCTGGTTAGGAAATAAAGTTGAATCAATTTCTATGATTAATTTACTGAGGTCAATGTTTTCCTGACCTTCTTGATTAATCAAGTTGAGATTTACGATTAATGGAAGTTGCGAATTTAAATCATTTGCTGCCATAAGATAACTCTAATTGAATCGAATTTATCTGCTAGGACTGTACAGGTAACAGCAGGCGAATTTCATCGATTGGTGCATCAGTCAGCCGCCATTTAACGCCAGCAAGGGAAAGTTTTCTGTGCCAATTATGTGTGTCAGCTATTTCAAGCCGTTGTTTGAGCCAGATTTGCTGCCTCCGGTTGAAAGCTTGGTTTGATAGGTTTTGTAAATACAAGGTTGTTCAGCGTTGACTGAATGCCTAAGAATCATTATTTTGCAGTCCCCTATTTCCTTTCTAAAGGAAATAGGGGGACAGTTGGGCTGAGGCGATCGCTTTAGTAATCGCAGGGATGGCACTAAAAGCGGGTTGATGTCAGTGTTCATTTATCCTCCTTGCCTTCCTGGTCTTTCCACTCGAAATACTCGCGCAATAGGTTCTCCAGCCCCTGACTGTTATCCACACCATTTTCTACACAATAAATTTTGAATTTTTTGAGTAGGTCTTGTGGTACCAACCCTCTTACCAAGCCGTAGTTAGGATCTTTTTTCTTATCTGTCACAGTAGCAATGTGCTGATGTAGCAACTCCTGCTCCATTATTCCATGCCTCCTTTAGATTTTTTTTGTATCTATGTTGCGACATTGCGATATTGTGATATAGTAACTTATAAGACGCAGAAAGTCTGCAAATTTTTTAGAAGACCAAAAACAATCCAATTGCGTCCAATCTTGTTTTTTGGCATGGGCATCTGATTGCAACCATGCTCACAGTTATGTCTGCAAATGTCTTACTTAAGGACTCAAAAATATGGCTCAAGCGCGAGTTGTGATTAGGGGTGCGGCGCTGGAAAAGGGCGAACATCTTTTGAAAACTACCAAATTAGCAAGTTTAACAGAGCTAATTAATGTGATGTTTTCCAGGTACGGCAGGCATTTAGAAGCTACTTGGGAAGTTTTACCAGCCTTTGATATAGATGAACGCGATTCTTTGGCAAAATCAGTGCCCACAGTAGTTACGCAAATATCTTTACCAGCAGAAGATTTCACTTTTGATGAACCAATTAGCAGATTGTAAGTTACCCACCAGCGATAGAAGCACTCAACGAAATACGTCTTGAGAGAACAATGCTTAATCAAAATCAATTACGAAGGTTAGAAGCAATAGATCGCTGGCTCAGAGAAATCCGAGATTCTGAAGAATTCAGCCAACTGGAATACTCCCCAGATGTGATGCTAGGGGATGCAATTCAAGCAGTAGGCGAACTACTTGATTTTCACGTTCCCTATGATTACAAGCCCACAAATTTTACTAATTCAGAGTGGCATTCATATCTAGAACAAAAGCCAGTAATGCACATTCGCCGTGTGAAGACTTGGCGTGAAAAGATTAACTCATTCATACTTAATGCTGCGTCATCAGTAGCAATTGTGAGCTTGGTAACTACTAGCTTTATGGTAGTTGGTACTATCTTTTGTCACGGCTTTGACCGGATTGAAGAAAGCAGAGGTGAGGCATATCAACCCACATGGATTTACACCGCCAAGATTTTTGAAGGAAGTGCGATCGCCTCTATAGCGGTCTTCTTGGGTGCAAGCTTAACGGGCGCGTGTGTCGCTCTCGACAAGAAAGATGCATAACTTAATTCCGGTCTATGAACCTTCTACCCTGTCACAGCGCAAAGTGTATCAAATAAAGGGTACGCTGTATCGCTTTACGGGTAAATGCCCAAGGGCCAAGGATTGACCATCCACAGTGGACATTCGAGCCACTAGACGGACAGAAAAAGACAGCCACTCTCAAGCTAAATTAGAACAAGGTCAGACATGGGATTTATGAAGTCCCTGGTATGGTGGCCAACCGGAAATCTGAAGTAATGGGACAGGGGATACAGCAAAGCTTGTTCTAAAGTGTTTGATTTGTGACCGCGTTGAATGCCCCCGTTGAACGACGCGATGCCTGCGGCGGGCGTAGCCATCGCAAAACTAGGCTCCATTGGGCGTATTCGCGGGGGTAAACGAGAAAGTGTCAGTATGTCATCAAAGCTGACAAACCTTGTTATTACGTGGTTATAGCCGATAAAACCAAGGCTAAAACATTTGTCTAAAGTCCCAAATCCAAGGTTATTGATAGTGCCTAACTAATTTAGCGTATCAAGATAACTGTTTCTAGCTAATTTAGCCTATCAAATAACTGGAATTTACGGATAGTCGGTCAATTTTATACACACTCCAGTAATAAAACAGAGTTAATGTGGCAACAAAAAAATATGTAGCTAAGTATCGCTTGCTCAAAGAAACTTACGAGGGCATCACGGGAAAGGGCATTTCAGATATCACTTGGTATCGCACAGTCGCATCTTTGAAGCAATATTTCTCGCTCTCCATTGAATCTGAAAAAGCCATAAGCATTGTTGAAACCTATGCAGGCATGAAGCGTAAGTGTCCAGCCTTTTCTTTTAGAACCTCTGATTTTAGCGAACGCTGGCAAGCCTTTAAACACTTCTATGATGCCGAAGAAGTTCAATACACAGGTCAGCAATTCCTAGTTGCGCTGGCAGACTATCTAAAAATCAATCTTGACGATGTACCACGCAGCACTCGTTATTACTGGTTTAGCCAAGCAAATCTAAGTTATAACGCCCTTCACTCATATCAGAGCAAGGATTTAGCCCTTGTTGCGTTTGTTGCTGCTAAATGGGCAATCAACAAGCGCTCACAACCGATGAAATCCGCGACCATCGAAGTTTTAACACTAGCCCTATAAGGAGCAATTACCATGTCTGACAAATTTACTAACAATGTCCGCGCTCGTTTGTACAAACAGGGTTATCAAGGATTTACCAAGGACGATTACACATCTGCCGCGATCGCTGTCGAGTGCGATGACCTTGACAATCCTACCAAAGAGCAATTGAGTCAAGCCGTTGACTATCTCAAAGTCAAATCGACAAGCCAATTATCTGTAGTTGATGAACTCGTTGAAGAAAGGTTTCTAGTAGGGTCAGAAGATGTACAGCCTGACCCTGAGACTGATAACAGTCAGCTTACAATCGCCTCACCAGAGATTAACAGCATCACTGTAACTAGCTCAGATAAGCGTCAGATTGTAACAGCCCAATCATCCGCGCTGGGGTTTGAATTAACCGAACAAGAAACATTAAGTATCGCTGAAAATGTTGACGACACTTTTACCGACTACAGCCAATTTATTAGTACTGTAACGGCTGCAATCAAGAACTACGTTGATCAGAAATTTGATGTCATTGAGCAATCATTTGAGACTAACGCCCAAGACTTGCGAGAACACGTCAGCAACAGAGCTTCTAGATTAAACCAAAAGGTTAATAACTTCTCAGGAGACATCAAAGCGGATATGGGAGTCATCCGCCAAAACATTAAAAGCACCCAATTCTCAATCCTCGCAAGGCTCAAGGCGGCTCAATAGTGATGAATTGACGCTACAAGAGTGCTTGGTGATTCGCTGGGTGAAAATGAGCTACTTCTCAAGAATTGCTGTTAGTTTGGGTGCGCTTTGTGCTGTGATTTTACCCTTGTATAGCTGCTTGTATCTGCCAATGCTAGAGCAATCAAGCTATCAGCAATATCTCAAACGTAAGTCAGCTATTGAGCAATATGTAAGGCGAATGGAGTATCACTGCAACCAAATATTTACCCCAGAGAAGGAGTATCGCTGTGAAAAGTTCAATCAAGCTAAAGAATCTGGTAACTTCCAAATCACGCCACCTAGAGCGCCAATTAAAAACTAAATTCAATGCATCTACCAACTTAGTAGTCAGAGCGCTAACAGGTGATAAATCAGCCCTGAAGCTGATAGGGCAAATGGGTAATGACGGGGCGAAGATTAGCGAATTCGCCCCACAGGTTAGAGAGCAAATGTTAGCTGCCATCAAGGGGACTGAGGACTTAAACGTAGTCCTAAGCGACATCTACAAACAAGCTGGTGTTAGCGGCGAGAAGATTGAAAGAGCAGTGCAGTCAGCAATTTTAGCTGACACTCATCTAGCGAATATCTTAGAAGAGATGAAGCTTGATTTCACTTCATCCAAGGAGAAAGAAGCGCTACGCCATCAACAAGCAACAGACCATCTATTGCTGAAAGCATGGGTGGATAAACACATGATGCAAGTTGATGGCGAATACAAGATGTTGCAGACGGAATTGCAGACAGACATTAGACAACAAACAATTGACCTACAACATGATAGAGAACTGGGCAAGTATTACTTAGAAATGGGTGATAACGCTCGTGATGATTTCAAGCCGAAAAAACAATATGCGGGACGCTCAATTGTACAAAAAATCAAGGATGCCCTACTAGGTTTCTGACCAAAATTAGGGTGCAGGGTGTGGGGAGGAATAGAGAACTGGCTTTTTGTACACCCTATCTTGGAACCCTTTTCTAGTACAGAAAAAGTACTGATTTTCCCTACACCCTAAACCTGCAACCCCACACCTTCTTAAGGATATGACATACGACATTGAGGACGACCAAGAGCAATTAGTAAGCGAAATCGCCCCCGATACGCCGTTACCAAAAGACTTAATATCACACCTAGAATCGCGCAAGCAGCACCGTAAAGATGTTATCAATACAACGGAAAAATTGACTAGATTCTTTGTCGGTTGGTCGCTAAATTCTACAGGATTCTTTATAGCTAAATATCTCTTAATAACTGGCGGTGGCGTTAATCTCTGGCTGGCAATTTCGCTCTCGTTTTCTATATGCAGCGTTGGCTCTCTCGCTGGGCTAACGGGCTTGAGAGTTAATTACAACAGTGATGGATTAGAGGTAGATAATATGCAAAATCTTATAAAAACTGCTGGGGGCTTGGTGTTTGCAGGTATCACAACTTGGCTAGCAGTCAAAGACCATCAATATTTTGAGAATTTGACTAAAGAAACAGTCACGCAGATTAGCCAAGACATCCAAACCATTGAAAAACAGAACCCGCAATCAGACCCTTGGGTAAGTATTGCAGTCGCGTTGGCTTTATTCATTGGCTCTATTGCAATTATTTTTAAGGGGCGCTCATGAAACAAGGTGTTTTCGAGTTAGCACTGGCTGGTGTGTGTGGTGTAGCCGCAGTCATCGGGCTAGCAACATCGCAAACACGTCAGCCCTACGATTTGACACAAATTCAATTTTGCCCAAGGTCAGCAAACGGTGTACACAGTCAAATAGCTTTGGATAAGCGTTTTTGCAACCAGCCGCGTTTTGTCCTGACTGAAGAATGGCAGCGCTACGGATTGTATGGCAGCATCATTCCCTACAAGGGCGATGCAATTCAATGGGTGCGTGATTTGCCCACAGATAACCCTAATCAGTTGCTAGGATATGGGATTGCAGTTATTGGGCTATGGGGTGTCGTAGGTTGTTTGCTCGTGCGTTCGCAACGCCTCAAGCGCACGGATTATGAATTGGGCGAACTGGAAAAGACTGGCGACTATGCAACTTGGCAGCAAAACAAGCACAAACGTGAAGTTAAGCAGCATTCGACCCAGCTTTACACTGAACGCTTAAAAGATGGATTAACTGACCTAGACGTTCATTCTCGTAAAGAATTGGGTCTAACCGATGAGGAAAACGAACGTGCTAAGGCTCGAATTCAGCTAGAGGACTTTATGAAAGCCCGTGCTGTTAATCATTCTGTGATGGATAAGACCATTGCTGAGAATCTTCGAGACAGGGCGAAAGCTGACCAGGAACGCGGCAAGATTGAGGGTAAAACCAAAAGCGCGATCGCAGAAAATGACAATCAGCAATCAGTTGATCAACAACGAGCAAACCAACTGATAGAAGCGCTCAGAGCTACAGAGGATGGCTGGTTGTGGAAGATTATCGACAATCAAAAACCTGTTTGGGTACTAGGAGAAGCTGGAAGCGGTAAATCAACTTTAGCAGCTTCGATTGTCATGCTCAGAGAATATCTGTTTGATATGCCCTTGTATCAACTAATAGATGCACACTCCGGCGAAAATCTCAGAAAAGCATGGAGATACTTAAGCCCTCAGTTGATAGCGCAAACAGAAGAAGAGATAGGACAAGCTTTTGATGATGCCCGTTCACGCTGGCTAGACAGAATCAATAACCAACCTAACAAGCGACCGCAACAGTTACTAGTTGATGAATTCACTAACTATTCTGAGTCAGACATCACAAAAGAGCCTGCCAAAAAGTTTGTTAAAGCATCTCTTAGCGACCCTAGAAAAGCTGAAGAAAGATTAGTCTGTATTGCCCATTTCTTCACTAATACTGCCGTTGGTGGAAGTGATGGAACTGCTAAAGGTAGAAGCAGAGGAACTATTCAAATTGACCGCAAAACTACCGATGGGAAGACACCTCTAAAAGTTGCAATAATTAACGGTTTAAACAACTCAGAGGGCGATGCAGAAGTAGATAAAAAAGTTACAATTCCAGGTTGGTTGACTCCCGGAAGTATTCACAAACATTTCAACGGTCAGCCAATTGATTTTGATGATTAATCGCTAAATAAATATTTTCTTCGCTCTCAAGAACGGGGGTAGAGCAAGTGGTGGGCTACCCAGTTGGGTCTACTCCACCAGTAATTCACGCAAGTATTAGGGTTTGGGACAGTGGCAAGTGTCCTTTTATAGCCGCCAT
>NZ_DASQZC010000015.1:0-10154 GCF_035638895.1 Nostoc sp.
GGGGACAAGAGGTGAGAACTTGAAACAAGTCTTTCCCCTTGTCCCCAATTCTCCTTGTCCCCAAGTCCTCTTTCCAATGCCCAATGCCCCTCATACCTGAAGTTACATACCCAGGAGTTCATCTAGCTGCAAGTTTGGCAAGTCTGGAGGAATCACAGTTCGCACTATTGTGACTTTGTGACTCTCCTGTTGGGTTATCAGATTAAGTGCGATCGCTTCTAAGCGAATTTCTAAACACCCAAAGGGAATATTTAATTGCGTCATCACTTCTAATCCTCCCAAGGCGTTAGGTAACAAATTTGTCAGTAAATGGGGCCCCTCTAGTAACCAGCGAGTTTGATAATCTTCAAGCCATAACTTGACAACAACCTGGGGAGATACTTCAGGCAGTACTACGCGCACTATGATAAATTTGCCAGCGATTAGTTCGCCGTCTGGTACATGCAGTTCTGGAATTGGCAAAGGCTCAATGGCAGCCGAAGTTATGGGTGGGGAAGAGGATAAACCTAATAGTGGTTGCTTCTCTTCTTCAAACGAGTAATTCTTCGTCCCATTGGCTTCCAGTTCAGTATATGTATCATCGACAACGATTTCTTGCGCCAACCAAGCTGACGCTATATTCATTTTTATTGGAGGAGGGGGGGGCGGTAGTTGTGTTACCACCATTGAGAGTGTTGGCTCAGATACTTCTACTACCGTATCTTCCCCTGTTTCTAGATCAGCTTCCTTTGCTGTGTCTGCATCTTCCCCAAAGTTCTCAAGATCAGAAACCGACTCTTGAACTTCTTCCGATGTCTCTGTGTCAGCATCCACGTTTAACGGCAAGTTGTCATCAATATTGGGAGTTTCAGCACTAAGAGAAAGCTGGGTCTGCTGGGCTAGAACATAGCTATTCTGATCTTCAGGTTCCAGTTCATCGATGGATTCAGGCAAAGAGTATCCTTGGCTGTGCATCCACTTTTTGAGCAGGGGAGATGAGTAAAGGTTGCCTGTTGTAATGAATTGTGCATTTGGCTGGGCCTCTACTTCAGCAACAGATTCTTCCTGGAATTGTTCATTTGGTTGGGTTTCTGCCTCAGCAACAGATTTTTCTTGGAATTGGGCATCATCTACTACTAATTCCAGCGTATTTTCATCAGCTACAATTGTATCCAACTGCGGTAAGTCTTCATCTGCTGGAACTTTCGCATCTGGAGCATTGTTTTTTACTTCTTCTGTATCATCTGGCAAAGTTTGTAACCGTTTCAAGTACGGCAAAGCACTATCGAGTATTGGGATTCGACGTTGCTTGATGATCAACTGCTCCAAGTTGATGGCAACCATAGGAGCATCCTTTTCCACAAGTTCCTCTCCTGTAGGGGGTTCTGTAACAACATCTGTGGGAGTGCTGGCATGGGTTTGAATAGGGGGCAGTTTCGGCAATTGAGGCGAAGTGCCTGAATTCTTTAAGTTAGATGTCCGCAGGATGGCTTCTCGCAGAACTTGTAAGTTAATTTGCGGTGGTAAAGCTCTATTTGGGGATGGATTGAGTATCTGAGACTGGTCTGTTTTTGGAATCTTCACCAGATTGAATAGTTTCAAATCTATCTTCACAGCAGCCTCCGGCTCCGTGACAGCAGCAGACGAGTCCGATGGTGCTGTGGTGTTATTTAAAGATGTAGTAGGTGTTGCTGCGGCTGTGATTGCCAGTAATTGTGTTACATCTGCTGTAATGGTGAAGGACTGGCTGGCTAACCTGATGACTTCACCAACATCGGCGAATCGACCATACAAAGTGATATCTGCCAAAATTAACTTGGATTCAAAGTCAGCAGGAATATCAATTGAGGTATTGATGATGAAGGGCAACTCTTGATCTGGTAAGGGTTGCCGTACCTGGATCAAGATTTTCGAGTTTTTGGGCGATCGCAGTTCAATTTCGAGTTCAAGCGCCTGCAACCTTTTGGTGAATAATGTTTCAGCCTGATCTAGATTTATCTTTTCTTTTAGTTCTACGTGTCCATTGATTGTAAGAAGTTGTCCCCAACGAGCAATGTAAGTATCCTGAGCTAAAGTTAGCAGTAATGGAGGTGGTGGTTGTGTTGCTGGAGAATCTGTAACCTTTTCATCATTGAGCAGGGCTTCAGAATTGGGTAAAGCTAAATCTATTAAATTTTGTAAAATCTGCTCTGCCGTCTCACCTTTGAGCCACAAAGAACTCACAGGCTCATCAATATCTTTTTCCGTTTCATCTAGCAGAATAGTGGTATTAGGATTGCTGTCTGTAGTAACCGTCTGTTCTGTAGCGATCGCTTTATCTAAGTTAATTTCAGGTTCTTCTGGGGCAGTGTATTCTAAGTTCCCTTCATCTGGCACAACAATTGTACCGGGGTTGTCATCTGTAGCAATTAACAGTTCTGCAAAGACTGCGATCGCTTTATCTAAGTTAATTTCGGGTTCTTCTGGGGCAGGGTATTCTAAGTTCCCTTCATCTGGCACAACAATTGTACCGGGGTTGTCATCTGTAGCAATTAGCAGTTCTGCAAAGGCTGCGATCGCTTTATCTAACGCAATTGCGGGTTGTGCTGGGAAAGTGAATTCCCAGTTTTCAGAAACACCATCTGGGCGATCGGATGAATTTGATTCTACATTCTCCCTCTGCCTCCCCTGCTCCTCCTCTACTCCCTGGCACAATACTTGAAGTTGGATAGTGTATTGCCAAGATTTACCGAGTAGCTCCGACATCAAATCGCCCATACAGCGCAACTCCCAAACTCCTGGATCGAAGTAAGTAAAAGGAATTAGCGCCATTAAGCCTTCTGAATTAGTGCGACGCGATCGCTTGAAAATTCGCCGCTTTGGTAGAACTTCCTGGGTTGAAGAATGAGTTACCCGTACTTCCACGTCTGTATTAGGAAGGTTAGAACGAGCCAAAACTCTATACTCCCCTTCCAAAATTTCCAAATTTGGCGATTCTAGGATATGCCACGAGCGATCGCCTTGTTTCTGTATCAGAAATTGCCAATGTTCCATTGTGAGTGATGCCCAGACCGACGAGCCGCCCAATTATATTGTGTATTAACTTGCTTGCAAGTTTACCCCAGTATTTTATAAATGCATCTCTTAAATGGCTATCTAGTTAACTCAGTTTTACTTACTTGCCTTCTGGCACTTTAACTAGTCCCATCCAGGGAACTTCAATGGATTGTTATGTTGCTTGTGCGTAAAGCTTTTGTTGTTTCCTCAATATTAAGTTTGACACTCTCCAGTGTTAAGTTGACAGGGATGCAATAAAATCGTTGGCTGTATATTTTCAACTTAGCGCCAACTTTTTTTTGTATGATTTTTTACCAAAATGTCCATTTGCCATAGACACAACATACAATAAATGTAAGATTCACTTGACAATTTTTATTAAATTGTGATTCCTCACATTTTGCAACAAAGAGTTAGGATGTGGCTCTTAAGTGTCCTCTGCGATCGCCCACGGTGGGCGCAAAGCGCGATCGCAAATTACAACACTTAACCGCGCAGCACGCGCCCAACCTACAAAGCAGCGTTTCTTTGAACCGCTACAAAGCGTATCCTCGCCTGAGTGAAATGTGGGTGACAATGAGGATTTACAGGAGGGATTCGATGCTAGTCATTTTAATGGACGAGCAAATCCTTGCCCCTGAGCAAGTTTGCCAGTCTTGTTTACTCGCTGACAGGAGCGGACAACCCCGTTGGCGTGGAGGTCAGCTGCGCTGTGGTCAAGCCATTCACAAACTTACTCAACAGCAGCCAGACCAATATGAGTGTGTGATGGGTTTTCGCATCGCCCATATAGAATAGTTGAATTTGCTAGCAAGACGAAGCAACTGCGTTATCCTAAGCTCAAGTAACTATTAAAATTTAACCACAGGAGAACGCATAATGTCTTGGCGCGGATCTATAACGGTTTCAGATCGGATTTTTGCTTCCTTGCCTTATTTGCTTCCTCTAATTGAGGTTTTTGTATTTGGTAGATATTTACTCACAGAGTTTCCACCACTACAATTGCTGTTTCTGCCGCTTGTGCCATTGTTAAATATTTACTACGGCGTGCGTTATGCAGGAATGATTATTTTCTTTGCTTTATTTTTGCTAGTAGTGAGAAACGAAAAAATTAGTCACTTTATTCGTTTCAACACTATGCAAGCAATCCTTTTGGATATAATTATTTTCTTGTTTAGTATCCTGACTGATGTTGTGGGGCTAGTTCCATCTGGTGGTTTTGCCATCCAAACCCTATCCACAACCATTTTTATTGGCATAGTAGGAGCAGCCGCATATTCAGTCATCCAGTCTGTAAGCGGACGTTATGCGGAAATTCCGGCAATTTCCGATGCAGTGTATATGCAAGTGCGTTAGAAATTAACGCGATGCTACGGTGTTTTCCAGGCGACCAATACCTTCAATTTCAACGCGGACGCGATCGCCTGGATGCAATGGATTTACACCCTCTGGCGTACCTGTAAGCACCAAATCACCAGGTAATAGCGTCATAACCTGACTGATATAAGAAACTAGAACATCGGGAGAAAACACCATCTGATCGATACAGGCAGATTGGACTGGATTGGCGTTGTCATTCACAAAAGTCTGCAATCTCGCTCCTGGATTTAATTCCCGCACAATCCAAGGCCCCAAGGGACAAAAAGTATCAAAACCTTTGGCTCGCGTCCATTGACCATCCCGTTTTTGTAAATCCCGCGCTGTTACGTCATTGGCAATGGTGTAGCCCCAAATTTTAGTTTGGGCTACCTTTGGTGTACATTCAAAGGCGTAATCGCCAATCACTAACGCTAACTCTCCTTCGTAGTCAACTCTTTGTGACTGGGGAGGATACCTAATTTCCCTCTCAGATGGAATGATCGACGTGGGTGGCTTGAGAAAGATTAGTGGCTCAGAAGGGACTGGAGTTCCCATTTCGGCTGCATGATCTGCATAATTCTTACCCACCGCCACAATTTTTGAGGGAGCGCAGGGAGCCAGAATTTGGTAATTTTCTGGTGTCAAAGTTAAATCAGTGGGTTGTCCTTGTAACCAGGGCGGAGCATCTAGCACCTGCACATTCAGGGATAGTTGTAGTAACCCATAGTAAATCTGTCCTTCTTGATTTTGAATTCGCACATAGCGTTGCGCCATAACCTTGATGAATATCCTTTTATCTGCTTTTTTGTTGCTGTGAGCGGGTAGTAATCATCAGTTAGCTTTTTAGCGAACCGATTGAGCCTTGAGCCTGAAAGCGATCGCTCGCCATAAGATATGTCCCAATACGTTTCGGTTAAGTGAGAGGTTATTTTGGAATAAGCTAAAGAAATCTGGGGGTCGGGAAGCGACCTATTTTTCATTAAGGACATCCAAAAAATTCAAATTTCGGCGATTTGGCTAATGATTCAAATTTAAAACTGGTAAGATTATAGTTCCTTGTTGCTTCAGATGTTGATTAATACCGACATTTTGAATTAAAATAGGTATAAATTAGCACCAGCAGCCATTTCTGTCCATAAGGAGACTGAAAAATATGACTACTAGTTACGAAACAATGTATATTCTCCGCCCTGACCTGGGAGACGAACAGGTAGAGCAAGCAGTGACTAAATATCAGAACTTGCTTCGCGACCAAGGCGCTGAAGATATGCAAATTCAAAATCGTGGTAAGCGTCGTCTTGCTTATGAAATCAAAAAACACCGCGATGGCATTTACATCCAGCTAAATTACACTGCGCCTGCAACTGCGATCGCTCCCTTTGAACGCGCCATGCGTTTGAGTGAAGAAGTGATTCGCTATTTGACAGTTAAGCAGGAAGCCGAAGAGGAAAAACCCCCTAAAGAAGAAAAAGAAAAACCCACTAAAGTGGCAGCAACAGTCTAAGGAGTATGGAGTAGGGATTAGGGAGTAGGGAATGGACATTAATCAATACATTCTTCTTCCCCTGCTCCCCCTACTCTCTCATCCCCACTCCCTAATACTCCATTCAATAAAATTTTGTTTTTTCTTTTTTCATGACTTGCTTGGGAATGCTACATTAACAAATACTTGCCAAAGGTAGTACTCCCGCAGTTATACCTAAGAGTGGACAAGATTCTGAATGGGAGCTGTAAGCTACTGTGAGCCAATCTGATACACCCAATATTCAAGTTCTCTCTACGGAAGTATCGCAGCTACGCCAAGAGTTGCAACTTCGTGATTCCTTAGTACAACAACTATCTCAAGAACTCTTCCGGCTGGTAAAGGGTAACACTAGTTTTATGCCCCAGCAGCCGGACATTGAGCGCGACACGACCCAGTTAAAGGCTTTACAAGAACAACTCCAAGCTGTAGAGCAACAGGTGGTGTTCTACCAAGAGCAAATTACAACTCGTGACTCCGAAATTTACCAATTGCGCCAGTCAGTTCAAGAACTCACCGATCGCACTCGGATGTTGGAGCAAGTAGTACAAGAGTTACCTCAAATTTATCGGCGGAAGTTTGAAGAACGGATGACGCCAGTGAGAGAAAAGGTAGCAATGCTACAACGGGAAAACCGCCAACTACAAGCAGAACTACAAAGTGTGAGTTACCGTCTAGCACTCAAAACTCGCAATGCTAGTCACAGTGGCATTGATTTGCCAAATTTTCCCCGCCCAGCATCGGAAGAAACTAACATTTCGACTCCCCAGAACGCCTAAAGTTATCATTATGCTGGAATCGAACAGGTAAAAAATTGCCAGAAAAAAGTGTCTTGGATACATCAAACTAGTACACCAAGGCATTAACAATTCAAAATTTAAAATTAAAGACATTTCAGACAGGGATGTAAATCCTGACTGAAACTGATGCTATCTAGTAAATATAGGGTCATTAAACCCTTTGCTTTAGGATAAATAACGCAAAGGCTAATAGTATAACCTTTCTTACGTCCTGCTTTTTTGCACTAGTTACGTCGGATATAGAACAATTAGCTCAGAGTAATCTCAAAAGCTGGGGAGTCTCACAAATAATTGCATTGTTTTGACCGATTTTGGTCAATTCTTACTTCATTGCTTTAGGTCGTACAAGCTAGCTTATGGATATTATCTACGTCAAAGCCATGAGTTTCGCTGAACATTTTTCTCTAGAAAAAAAGAAAATTAGCCTGCTAGCACCAGACTGTTCTTTTGGAGAATATGAAAAAATGCAAATATTGATTGACTCCACCATCCATCTATAGGTAGATTTATTATTTAGCCTGCTAGCACCAGACTTTTATCTTCAACGGTGGTAAAAATATCTTCGTAAGTGGGAAAAATTTCAAACACTGAATCTAGTTGGGTAAGTTCCAAAATTAACCGTACAGGAGCTTGCACGTTGCATAGAACCAAGCGACAACCACTCTGACGTGCAGCTTTCAACCCTTTTACTAAGGGGACTAATCCAGAACTGTCCATGAAATTAACTTCTGCTAGGTCGATAACCCAGAGTTGATGAGCTTGGGGCACTACTCTAGCCATCTGTTCACTCAAAGTCTTACCGCCTTCCAAATCAATGCTTGATTGGGGTTTAAACAAAATAACTTGAAGTTCTTGTGTGAGAATCATGAATTTAACGGGGTAGTTGGAACACTTGACGAAAGATTGAAAAAAGACATCAATACCTTTTCTCTTTCACCAGCAAAATTACTGTTTTACCCAGATATTTGGGCAATTGCAGTCGTGCAGTTAAGAGGGATTATTTCAGTATTCATGCCGTATAATTTGTGATAACTTTCATCAATATAGGCATAAACGCCTAACAATTTCGGTATCAACCGTATCTTTTACGAGATTTTCATCATTTAACTGGATATTTATAATTTTTTTATAAATATTTTATTTCTTTTGTAATAAATTATGAACTTGTGGTATGAACCCATAAAAAATGCATAGTTAATAGTCAAAAACTAATAGTTGCCATAGATTCTAACTTATGGATTATTTAAAATTAAACTAATGACTTGATGGCTCTATGTAGCGGTTTAATTGACACCCCGCGCATAATCAAGCAAAGATATAATAAAAGTAAAAATTTGTAAAGACGGTGGTGCGGAATGTCTTTAGAGCTGATTTCACTAGAAAATATCCAAAAAGTCGCCCACGCTTACGGGTATTGGGCAGTTTTTTTAGGAATTTTGCTAGAAAATTTAGGCATTCCCCTTCCTGGTGAAACCGTGACCTTAGTAGGCGGGTTTCTAGCTGGCAGTGATGAACTGAATTTCTGGCTGGTTCTCGGTGATGCAATTATGGGTGCTGTAATTGGCGGCACTTGTGGCTATTGGATTGGTAGAGCTAGCGGTTGGCCTTTTCTGGTAAAAGTTGCTAGCATATTTCGGATTTCTGAAGTGCGGCTGCTGACTATTAAAGAGCAATTTAGTCAAAATTCTGCTAAAGCAGTATTCTTTGGACGTTTTCTGGCATTGTTGCGAGTTTTTGCGGCACCACTAGCTGGGATAGCTGAAATGCCCTTTGGAAAATTCTTTTTATACAATTTTTTAGGAGCAGTTGCTTGGGCTAGTTTGATGGTGACATTGGCTTTTTTTGCTGGCAAAATTGTCTCTTTAGAGCAATTGGTTGCTTGGGTGGGTCAATTTGCGATCGCAGCGTTACTGATTTTGGCTGCCTTAATTGTTGTGCCCCTGTGGCTAGAGTCTCGCCAGGTTAAGGAAGTGAGTAGTGAAGAGTAAAAAGTGAGGAGTTAGGAGTAAAGTAAAAAGTTATTTTTTTAATTTTTACTTTTTGTATTTTGCTTTTTTGAAAGACGCGATTAATCGCGTCTCTAATCCTAACTCCTGTACAGACGCAATTAATCGCGTCTCCTAACTTTTAATTTTCTGCGACCAAATGCGAGTCGGTAGTCCCCAAACGTAAATAAAGCCTTCAGCAGCTTTGTGATCAAATTTATCTTCGGCTCCGTAGGTTGCCAAATCGGGAGTATAGAGAGAATTGTCACTCGAACGCCCAACTATCGTAGAGTTGCCCTTGAACAACTTCACTCGCACAGTTCCAGAAACTTGCTCTTGTGTCTTTTGAATAAAGGCATCTAGGGCAACTTTGAGTGGACTGTACCACAAACCGTTGTAAACGATTTGGCTGTAAGTTTCTTCAATCCCACGTTTGTAATGGGTGACATCTGCCGTCAAAGTCAAGCTTTCTAAATCCCTATGTGCCTGAATTAACACTAACATCGCGGGTGATTCATAGATTTCCCGCGATTTGATGCCCACCAGACGGTTTTCGATCATGTCGATCCGTCCGATACCGTGATTTCCTACAGCCTGATTGAGTTCGTCAATTAGTTCAACTGGCTTTTTAGGTATACCGTTGAGGGTTGTCGGAATACCACAGTGGAAGCCAATTTCGATATACTCTGGCTCGTTGGGAGTATCCGCGATCGCTTTGGTCATTTCATAAATTTCTTCTGGTGGCTCAAATGACGGATCTTCGAGTAAACCAGCTTCAACACTACGACCGAGCAAATTTTTATCAATGCTGTAGGGAGAGGATTTTTTGACTGGTGAGGGGATACCAAACTTTTCACCATAAGCGATGGTTTCCTCACGGCTCATGCCCCATTCTCTGGCTGGTGCGAGGATCTTTAGGTTGGGGTTTAAGGCCGTTACAGAGACATCAAAGCGAACCTGATCGTTACCTTTGCCGGTGCAACCGTGAGCGATCGCATCAGCACCATATTTTTCAGCCGTTTCGACTAATACTTTAGCAATCAGTGGACGAGCAAGGGCAGTTCCGAGAGGATAACGATTTTCATAAAGGGCGTTGGCTTGAATCGCTCCAAAGGCGTAATCTTTAACGAAGCTGTCTTTGACATCCGCCACGAGGGATTCACTTGCACCCGATTTCAGAGCTTTTTCTCGAACTGGCTCTAATTCATCTCCCTGTCCTAAATCTGCTGCTAGGGTAATCACCTCTTCCACACCCCACTCCTGTTTGAGGTAAGGGATGCAAACGGAGGTATCTACTCCACCAGAATATGCCAGGACAACCTTTTTGGCGCGACCCATTAATTTCTCCAGTTAGGAAAACAAACAATGAGTCATTATTATATCTAAACTAATCCATGTATATTTTATTCATGCAACAACTAATAAGTTAATTAACTGCAAACCCAGACATTACCGTTAACTCTTGTCTGATGC
>NZ_DASQZC010000016.1:0-2493 GCF_035638895.1 Nostoc sp.
TTTTGTAAAAAATGCACACATAAAGGTGAAAATCGAAGACAGAATTATTTCTTGCTTCATCCAAGTTGTGCTTGACTCATGAATGTTTCTCTGGCTAAGGATCTGTCTGTTTACCAACTAGTTATGGGAGTGCAAGCGCCTCCTAAACCATTGTCCCTCAGTCCTGCTACTCTGCTATCACTGGTAAGAGCGCAAATTGACTTACTAATTGAGCAGCAAATTGCAGCCACTTTATGGCTGAAGCTACCACCAGAAAAAATTTGGCAATCAGAACTAGCGCGTTATCAATCCTCGGTAGGTGCGTCTAGTCTCATTTATACTTGCCAAATTGACGAGAGTGAAAAAAGAGAAGATGAGGGAGCAGGGGAAGTAGGGGAAGAAAATACCCCCTTATCTTCTTCATCTCCCTCATCTTCTTTATCCCCCTTATACCCTCATCATGTCCCCGTTCACATATCACCAGATAGCCAAATGCGACGGGAAAACTTTCTGATGGTGTTATCGCCCCAGTTTTGCAGTTTAATTTTGGCTCATCGACCACTTAAAAAACACAAAAATAAGACAACATCGGGGAAGGTAAATACTAATAAAAACCAGCCGTTACTGATTATAAATAGTCTTGAGGGGAGAATAATTCAGCAAGTATTAAATGGTATCAAACAAGCAATTACGCCAGAATCATCTCCAATTCCTATTGATTTTACTTGTCCAACTGTGCCCCAAGGCGCACTGATGAATCAACTGTTTGCAAAACAACTCCTGCGACAAGATGAAATTAATCGTCAAATCATCGCAGTACGCACTACCAAGTTGCAGCAGCAAAATCAAGAACTACAAAACAAAGAGCAACTCAAAGATGAATACCTAAAAAATGTGTGTCAGGAATTGCGTACACCCTTGACGCACATGAAGACAGCACTTTCGTTATTGAATTCCCCTAATCTTAAACCCCCCCAGCGACAACGTTATTTACACATGTTAAATACCCAGTGTGATCAGCAAAATTCCCTGATTACTGGTTTGTTGGAACTGGTGCAGCTAGAACGTAATTTAGAAGGAACAGCTTTAGAGTCAGTGCGGCTCTCAGAGATTGTACCTGGAGTAGTTAGTACCTACCAACCTCTAGCCCAAGAAAAAGGAATTATGCTAGCCTACACCGTACCCACTGAACTTCCATCTATTTGGTGTGTGAGTGGTGGGCTGAGGCAGATTGTGATTAATCTGCTGCATAACAGCATTAAGTTTACTCCTAATGGGGGTGAAGTATGGGTGCGTGCCCGAATTCAAGGCAATTACGTTCAATTAGAATTCCGCGACACAGGTATTGGTATTGCCGAAAGCGAGATTCCCAAAATCTTTGACCGATTTTATCGTGTGCGTACAGCAGCTAATGAAGATTATGGTGGTGCTGGGTTGGGGTTAACAATTGTACAGCAATTACTAGTGCGCTCTGGCGGTTCTATTTCTGTGAAAAGCAAATTATATGAAGGTTCCACATTTACAGTACAACTGCCAAGCGTTGGCGATACCCCAAAAGCGATCGCCATAGAAAATCAGTAATGAGTTACAATTATCCCTTAAGTTAACTTTGTGGTGCTATAGCAATCCTATTTGAGTTATAAAAATTTTAGTCATTAGTCATTACTACTAATGACTAATAACTAGATTTCCCCACGGAAATTCAAGAAAATTAGCGTAGGCGTAGCCCGCCGCAGGCATCGCACAAGCGTTCCAGAAAGACTTACGATGAGTTAAGCTTACCTATGATTCTTAGCTAGAAGTTTTTGGTAGCGCGGCGGTAATTTGGCGGAGCATCATGACTTGCCAATAAGGTACAGGAGCCAACAATACAGTACCAGTTCCCTCAAAACTATTGACGAGAAACTCACCAGAAGTCATTGAACCTAAAAGAGATTTGGTAGCTTTTTCAACGCGATAATTTAAGCTAGTTGTGCGAGCAATCGCAAAATTTCCATCCACAACTAATCGGTCATTTCGTAAATTTATTACTTCTACAGGGCCTTGTGCTGCCATCACTACTGTACCCCTGCCTTTGACTTTTGTTTGAAACAATCCCTCGCCACCAATTAAGCCTGATACAAATTTGTTTCGTTCAACTGCTACTTCTACAGTGCCATCACTAGCCCAATAAGCGCCACTATCTAAAATCCATTCACTACCGTCTAATTCTAGAATGTGATATCCCGATAACGAAGGCTCTAAATATAATTCACCTGTACCCGTATATGTAGGACGGAAAATGTTTTCTCCCGTGGCTAGGGATTTTAAAAACCCGCCTGCTGAAGGGGCTTTAGATTGCATCTGAATGTTGCCACGTATATAGTACATAGCACCAGATTCAGTTCTGACTGTTTCGTTTTGTAAAGTTACCTTGACTAAACGTAAGCTTTCTTTCTCAATTACTTCAAAACCTGCCATAATTTTCCTTTTGATGTTTGCAGAAATGTGTACTTGGCTCTTAACTAGAATTTA
>NZ_DASQZC010000017.1:0-9803 GCF_035638895.1 Nostoc sp.
TCCCGATGAAAATCTTCAAAAGAAAGTGCTAGGATTTATCCAAGCCATTGTATTTTATAAGTTTCCCAATCTTACTTTAGAGGAAATTGAAGCTATGCTCGATTTAGATGCATTCAAAAATACTCGATTGTACGAGAGTATCGTGGAAAAGACAAAGCCGAAAACAGAACTAGAAACAAAATTGAAATTAGTCCCAAAATGTGTTGAGAAAGGTATGAGTATTCAAGAAATAGCAGAATTTTTAGAACTAGATGTTGAAATTATCAAGAAATATCTGCAAGAACAGTATTAGTGGTTCACAATATCGGGACTTACGGAACTGCTACATACATATATTAGGAGCAATTGAAACCATGTTTGATTTAGATGAATTTACAATTACTCGATTGTACAAGAACATCTGGGAAAAGAGTAGATTGAAATTAGCCCCAAAACTTAGAGATCGAGGTATGAGTGTTCAAGAAATGGCAAAATTGCTAGAAATAGATATTGAAGTTATCAGGAAATATCTGCGAGAAAGCTTTTAGCGGTTAAGAGTATCTTTGACAAGTGTTGAGCGCATAGTACCGTAGGCATTTGGCGTAGGCGTAGCCCGTCGCAGACATCGCTCACTATCTGGCGTAGCCAATCAGAGTTTGTTATGCTATATTAAGCGTAGTCGTTATGAGTTTATATATTTTCATGGCTAACACAACTGTAGAAAACTTGGTAATTATCGGTTCTGGCCCAGCAGGATACACAGCAGCTATTTATGCCGGACGCGCTAACCTGAAACCCGTTGTATTTGAAGGTTTCCAAGCCGGGGGATTACCTGGTGGGCAACTAATGACAACGACGGAAGTTGAGAATTTTCCAGGGTTTCCCCAAGGGATTACCGGCCCGGAACTGATGGATCAGATGAAGGCTCAGGCGGAGCGCTGGGGGGCTGAACTATATACTGAAGATGTTATATCAGTTGATTTGAGTCAGCGGCCATTTACAGTGCGATCGCAAGAAAGGGAAATAAAAACCAACAGCATCGTCATTGCTACGGGTGCAACAGCAAAACGTTTAGGTTTACCCAACGAACATGAATTTTGGAGTCGGGGTATTTCCGCTTGTGCAATTTGCGATGGTGCAACACCAATTTTCCACGGTGCAGAATTGGCTGTGATTGGTGCTGGCGACTCGGCCGCGGAAGAGTCAATTTACCTGACCAAGTATGGTTCTAAGGTAAATATGTTGGTACGTACCGATAAAATGCGGGCTTCTAAAGCCATGCAAGACCGCGTTTTGAGTAACCCAAAAATCCAAGTGCATTGGAACACAGAAGCGGTGGATATCTTCGGTAACGGCCACATGGAAGGCGTGAAAGTCCGTAATACTAAAACTGGTGAAGAGAGCAAACTGCCCGCTAAGGGTTTATTCTACGCCGTTGGTCATAGCCCTAACACTTCTCTATTTAAAGGTCAGTTAGAACTGGATGAAATAGGTTACGTTGTCACTAAGCCTGGTTCTGTAGAAACTAGTGTAGAAGGCGTTTTTGCGGCTGGGGACGTGCAAGATCATGAGTTTCGGCAAGCAATTACGGCTGCGGGTAGTGGCTGTATGGCGGCGATGTTGGTAGAACGCTGGTTATCATTCACTGGCTTGATTCAAGAATTCCATCAACAGACAGAAACAGCAGATAATGAATTAGAACCTCAGCCAGCTAAAAAGACTGAAGCCGAGGAAGAAGCTGGATTTAAATTGGATGCGACGCGCCATGAGGGAGGTTATGCTTTACGGAAATTGTTCCACGAAAGCGATCGCTTACTCCTTGTTAAATACGTCTCTCCTGGTTGTGGCCCTTGCCATACCCTGAAGCCAATTTTAAATAAAGTGGTGGATGAATTTGACAGCAAAATTCACTTTGTGGAAATTGACATCGACAAAGACCGAGATATTGCTGAAAATGCTAATGTGACAGGAACACCAACAGTTCAATTGTTTAAAAACAAGGAACTAGTGAAGGAAGTCAAAGGTGTGAAGCAAAAGAGCGAATACCGCCAATTGATTGAAAGTAATCTGTAAGAGAGTAGGGAATGGTTACTGGGAAAAACTTTGCCCAATAACCCATACCCACGACTGTTAGCTTTAATAAGTTAGGCAATAGCATATCCTGTGTGTTGCCTAACATTTGGCGGGTGAAATCCCAAGACAATTTTCTCTTTAGGAATTCCTGCTGCCACTAATTCGTAAGTAACACCATCTTCTGTGTCATCTCGTTGTACCCAAATTTTGCTATCAATAATATCAATATGAACTAAGCAGCCGTGAATTCGCTTAACACCATCCCAGCCTAAAGTTATCAGCAAATAGCTGCCGTTTTCGCTATCAAATACTGCCTTACACTCAATAGCTGCATGGGAATAAGGAATTTGTGTGTAAGGAACTAATACCTCTTTGATGATATGTTGATAATTATCTAAGGTATCCATTGAATAATCCTCTCAGTTTCTGGATTAAAAACGAGTAGCTTGAGATTCTCAGTTTCTATTAAAAGTGTACCAATCGGTTCCTCAAACAAGGCTGTAAATACGCTGTCGCGCACTGCCAAATATAATGTTCTTTTTGGTTCGAGGCGATGGATAACAGCACGGTACATGATAAATCCCCCAATAGCATCTTTGAGGTCTGCCATTTCTGAGGGACTAATAAAACTTTTAATTTCTACAGCTATTTTTTTACTTCCTTGTTCTGCGGCTAAGAGTTGTTTAGCTCCTAAATCTACATACATATCTTTTTGACCCCACTTTAAATGTAGTGGGTCATCTGTAATTATCCAGCCTTCTTTAACTAAGGCATTCTTAACAGCGTTATGATAAATATCTCTTGCAGGCATCTCAAAGTATTGTGGTAACACTTGGCTAGTAATTTATCTCTAGCAAAAATAAGGCATAATTTCACCTCTAACTCAGTCTAGCCCTGTATCCACCGTGAAGCAGCCGGACTTTTATTCACGATGTTTACGCAATTCCCTATCTGATATGTAAAATAGTCAGCGTATCAAGCTTTGCTCCAGGCGATCGCTTTATGGCCATTACAAAACGGCGACTACCGACATTTTTACAGTTTGGCAAAAGTCTCAATCTTTCGCAAAAACTCATGCTTATCGGGTTAGCCATTACCCTATTTTTCATCTTCCTGGCATTCTTTGCTCCCGTATTGCAGGCTTGGGGATGGCTGCAAAACCCCAAAGATTTTCTCTCTAATCCAATTCACGAGGCACCCTCAGCTAAACATTGGTTTGGTACTAGTCGTTTGGGTTATGATGTGTTCTCCCGGACGCTGTTCGGCGCTCAAGCTGCTTTGCAGGTGGTGATTTTGGCAACAGCGCTGAGTATGATTATCGGTGTGCCTTTGGGGATGCTGAGTGGTTATCTCGGCGGTAAATTGGATAAAGTGTTGCTGTTTATTATGGATAGCATCTACACTCTACCGGGACTACTGCTATCTGTGACACTGGCGTTTGTGGTGGGGCGTGGGATATTAAATGCAGCGATCGCTATTAGCATTGCTTACATTCCCCAATATTATCGCGTTGTTCGCAACCACACCGTGAGCGTGAAAACTGAAGTGTTCATCGAAGCTGCTCAAGCAATGGGCGCTTCTACTTGGGTTGTGCTTTCTCGTTATCTGTTTTTTAACGTCATTCAAAGCGTACCCGTTCTATTTACACTCAACGCTGCTGATGCAATTTTGGTGTTGGGCGGTTTGGGCTTTTTGGGGCTAGGACTTCCCGAAGAAGTGGCAGAATGGGGACATGATTTAAAACAAGCCTTAGAAGCTCTACCTACTGGCATTTGGTGGACTACACTTTTCCCTGGTTTAACCATGACATTCATGGTGGTAGGGTTATCACTACTTGGTGAGGGGTTAAATGAATTTGTCAATCCCCGGTTACGAAGAGAAAATAGAATCCGAAAGTAGTCATTGGTCATTAGTCATTAGTCATTAGTTTTGGACAAAAGACAAAGGACAAACGACATAGACGCTTCTGCGGCTTCCCGCAGGGTAGGACAAATGACAAATAAACAATAGAGAGATTTGTATGAAAGATAATCTAACGTTAATTGCTGCCGCTACTGGCGGGTTTATCCTTTCTGTTGCTCTTGCTGGTATCTTAAGAGGTGCGCCAATTACAGCTTGGCAAGAGCGATCGAGTGTTTATAGTATGACTGTTGCTAATTTACGACTCGCACCCAATAGAACAGAAAATTTAGAATATTTTCGTGGCAAATCCTAAAACCCTAAGTACACATTTGCCTAAAAGTCTGACAAATTGCTGATTTTGAACTTGATAATAGGTAATAACTGTTCACCAATGCCCCATGACAAATGACAAATGACAAAATTCAAGTAATTGGCATTGATGTGGGGGGAACAGCAATTAAGCTGGGGCGTTTTACACCCGACGGTACTTGTCTGCAATCCTTGACTGTGGCGGCTCCCCAACCGACAACACCAGAGGCTGTGCTGGCGGTGATCGTAGATGCGATCGCTCAAATTGATCCAGATAATCAAGCTGTTGCTATTGGTGTTGGAACTCCTGGCCCATCCGATGCAGCAAGACGCATTGCTAAAATCGCCATTAACTTACCTGGATGGATCGATGTCCCTTTAGCAGACTGGTTAGAAGCTAAAACTGGCAAACCTACTGCGATCGCTAATGATGCTAATTGCGCTCTTTTGGGAGAAGCTTGGCTAGGAGCCGGTCGCGATTTTCAAAATCTGATTCTGCTAACTTTAGGTACTGGGGTTGGTGGCGCAATTATCCTTGATGGCAAACTATTTGTTGGACATCAAGGAGCCGCCGGGGAATTAGGTTTAATTTCATTAAATCCTGATGGCCCAATTTGCAATAGTGGCAATCAAGGCTCTTTGGAACAATATGCTTGTGCTACTGCAATTCGCCGTCGCACTCTCAAGGAACCCGTCGAATTGGGTTTTCTTGCCCAACAAGGAGATACCGCAGCATTGACTTTTTGGCGAGAATATGGTAAGTATTTGGGGATTGGTTTGACGAGTTTAATTTATGTACTTACACCGCAAGCGATCGTGATTGGTGGCGGTATAAGTGGCAGCTTTGAATTTTTCATACCAGCAGTGAAGGCAGAAATTGAGAAGCGAGTTCAGCCTCTATCACGGGTGGGTTTACAAATATTGCCTGCCGAGTTAGGTAATTTTGCAGGGATAGTAGGTGCAGCAAAATTGGCATGGCAACACTATTCAGAATTTTAAATTATGGTTCAAACAATCCCAGATAGAGATATCAGTCTTTACGAATTAGAAGAAAAATTTGGTTTGCAACTTGCTACAGACACCAACTTTTTTCCAGAATGGACAGAAATACCAACTCTGACTGATGCCCAAAAGCAAGCGATGGCGCGAGTGAAAAGCAACTATTTAAATTTGAATAAGCACCGTCTAATGTCAGAAGAGGGGGTAAAGATGGTAGTGCTGTCTCCTTTACTCGATTTAGCTGGGTTTTATCAACTTCCTTTTGAAATTGAAACCGAGACTTCTGTTGAGATTTCTGCTGAAGACGAGAATTTTATCGTTAAAGGAAACATTGATGTTCTTGTCATCCAAAAACGTTTTTGGGTACTTGTCATCGAATCTAAAAGCAGTAAATTTGATGTGATGACAGCCCTACCTCAAGCACTCGCTTATATGCTTGATCGTCCAAATCCTGCACAACCGACTTTTGGTTTACTAATCAACGGTAGGGAATTTGTTTTTGTTAAATTGATTCAACAAGAACATCCTTGGTATGCACGATCTTATGCGCTATCAATTGAACGCGATTCAGAACTACACCAAGTACTCAGTGTATTGAAGCGCCTTGGAGAATTAATTCGTAATTCGTAATTCGTAATGACGCTCGCGGACTCGCTACCGCTACGCTAACGTAATTCGTAATTCTAAGATAAAGAATATCCTGTTGCTTTTTTAACGTATTTTACAACTTTTTCATAAGATTCAGGATTACTCACAGGGTTTATGATGATGGGGATAGTGCCATCTGGCAACCAAAAAGTTATCCTGCCATTCGGTTCATGACAAAAAGAACTGATGCAGTTGAGATTAATTACATATTCGTTTTTATCGTAATAGATTTTTACCCAGTGGGCATGATCTAATTCCAATCCAGTCACACATTCTAAATAATCGAGGATCTTTTGATAGTCTTCCAAGCTACTTTGCGGGTTAATCACTATCGGAATGGCACTATCGGGTAACCAAAAAGTAACCCTGCCGTTCAGTTCATAACAAAAAGCATGGACACGTTCAAAATTCACTACATATTCTCTCCTTTCGTAAAGGATTTTCACCCAGTACGCCACAACATTTCCCCAAGTCCGAAATTTACGAATGATGCACCCTGTATATCCAAATCTACTGAAGCCTTAAGTTAATGTTGCAATTAATTAGGAATTGTTATGACACCTCCAATGGTGTTGGTGTACCTAAAGTTGAAAGAGAAAGAGCGATCGCTGCTTGAATAAACCCTTTAAATAAAGGATGAGGGCTACTGGGGCGCGATTGAAATTCTGGGTGAAATTGGCAAGCAAGAAAGAATGGGTGCTTGGGTAATTCCACAATTTCAACTAAGCGTCCATCGGGAGAAGTACCACTAATCACATAGCCAGACTTTAACAACAAATCGCGGTAAGCAGTGTTGAACTCATACCGATGTCGATGTCGTTCATAAATTACATCTTCTTGATAAAGCTTGAAAGCCAGTGTATCAGGAAGAACACGGCAAGGATATAGCCCTAAGCGCATTGTACCCCCTAAATCGACTACTTCCTGCTGTCCTGGCAATAAATTAATTACCGGATCTGATGTATGAGGGTCAAATTCAGCACTATTAGCACCTGTTAATCCCCCTACGTGCCGGGCCCATTCAATTACAGAACATTGCATCCCCAGACATAAACCTAAAAAGGGAATTTGGCGATCGCGGGCGTATTTAATGGCGGCAATTTTGCCATCCACCCCCCGAACTCCAAAACCTCCTGGCACAACTACCCCATCGACACCTTTAAGATAAGTTTCGGCTGATCCAGTTTCCAAATCTTCTGAATTCACCCAACGCAGGCGCAGTTTGCCAGAAGTGGAAATTGCCGCATGGTTTAATGCTTCTACTACAGATAGGTAGGCATCACTTAACTGCACATATTTACCAACAATGGCAATTTCTAACTCATGCTTGGGACTATGTAACCGTTGTACCAAGGTTTGCCACTGCGTCAAATCTGGTTTGCGCTGTTCCATTTGCAGCAAGTTCAGCACTTGCTCTGCCATTCCTTCCCGTTCCAGATTCAAGGGTACTTCATAGATACTTTTAGCATCTTGGGAGGTTATGACGCATTCTTCCGGCACATCGCAAGATCCAGACAATTTCTGCTTTAATCCCTTGGGTAAGGGGCGATCGCTCCGACAAACTAAAATATCTGGTTGAATGCCAATGGATCTGAGTTCTTTGACTGAATGCTGTGTCGGCTTCGTTTTCATTTCACCCGCAGAAGCAATCCACGGTACCAGCGTTACGTGCATGTACAGCACATTCTGCCTTCCTACCTCTTTGCGGAACTGGCGAATTGCTTCCAAAAACGGCAGTGATTCAATATCTCCCACCGTACCGCCGATTTCTGTAATTACTACAGAGGGGTTTGTACTTTTAGCAACTCGCAGAATCCGCTCTTTAATTTCATTAGTAATATGAGGAATAACCTGTACAGTGCCGCCATTGTACTCTCCGCGCCGCTCTTTATTGATAACTGCCTGGTAAATCGAGCCAGTAGTTACACAATTCAACCGCGACATCGAAGTATCGGTAAAGCGTTCGTAATGCCCCAAATCCAAATCTGTTTCCGCACCATCCTGGGTAACGAATACTTCCCCATGCTGAAAGGGACTCATTGTGCCAGGATCGATATTGATATAAGGGTCAAGTTTGAGAATCGACACGGAATATTCGCGCGACTTGAGCAAACGTCCTAGACTTGCTGCTACAATGCCCTTACCAATACTGGAAACTACGCCCCCAGTTACAAAAATAAACTTAGTCATACTAGTTTGAATTTTTAACAACTTCTAAAAATACATCCCGTCATTGTGCCACAGTTATTGTGGTGTAATCTTCTGTGATTGAGCTTGTGAAAAACCTTTTAGGATTAGTAATATTAAGCTGTATTGTCACCTCCTCTGTAGCACTGGCAGAGCCATCTCTTAAAGTCGTTTTTCCTGAAACAAGCTACCAGACGAGTTCCCAAAAAATCTTCTTTCTGGGGACTGCACCACCAGATGGTCAGGTTTTGATCAATAGTAAGCCAATTACTCGCAGCAAAGCTGGTCATTTTTCCCCTAGTTTCCCCTTGCAATTGGGGGAGAATCTTTTTACTGTGCGTCACGACAATCAAGAACTCCAGATTAAAGTGACAAGGCTTCCCACCGATCCTGAGCTACCACAGGGGTTAGCCTTTGCTAAAGATTCCCTGGCTCCCGCAGTTGACATTGCCAGACTACCGGGAGAAATAATTTGTTTTAGCGCGATCGCACCCCCTAATGCTAATGTCTCTGTCAAGTTGGCTAATCAAACTATTGCCCTTCCACTCCAACCTCAACAGGCACAACTACCAAGTAATTTGGCAGCTTTGACAGGGCAAAATCAGCCTTATGCCCAGTCTAGCGTAGGCAATTATAAAGGTTGCACCACAGTGGCAATAGCCGCCGATTTGGGACAACCTCAGTTTCAACTGACGCTCAATGGCAAGACGATAACTCAACCAGGGACTGGTAAAATTCAAATCCTTTCAAGAGCAGAGTTGCCAGTTTCTGAGGTTATAGTAGAGTCAGGCGCTGCTCGCACTGGCCCAAGCACCGATTATTCCCGACTTACACCACTGCCAAAAGGCACACGCGCAACAGTAACAGGTAAGGAAGGTGAATGGTTGCGTCTAGACTATGGCGCTTGGATTAATAGTAAAGAAACCCGCATTCTCCCTGGTGCAGTTCCCCCACAGACAATAATTCGCAGTGTCGGATACCGTCAACTCCCTGGTACGACAGAAATAGTTTTCCCCTTACAAGTTCCCATACCTGTGAGCGTGCAACAAAGTGAGGGTGCTTTAGCTCTCACTCTCTACAATACCACTGCCCAAACGGACATTATTCGTCTGGATGATGACCCCCTAATTTCTCGCCTAGATTGGCAACAAGAGGCTCCAGAACAAGTAAAATACACCTTTAACCTCAAAAAAGCTCAACAATGGGGATATAAACTGAGATACGACGGTACAACCCTGGTTTTAGCTTTGCGTCATCCGCCGAAAATTGGTAACACAAAACGCAAGCCTTTAGCTAATTTCAAGATTGTACTTGATCCTGGGCATGGAGGTAAAGAAACTGGTGCCAGTGGCCCAACTGGATATTTAGAAAAAGATGTAAATTTGGTGGTATCCAAGTTGTTGCGGGATGAGTTGGTGAAGCGAGGAGCAACGGTAGTGATGACACGGGAGGACGATCGCGAACTTTCTTTAGTAGAACGTCAGGCAATTATCAGTCAAGAAGAACCTGCGATCGCTCTTTCCATACACCACAACTCCTTACCCGATGATGGCGATGCCGAAAAAACTAAGGGATTCGGCACTTTTTGGTATCAACCCCAAGCCCACAATCTCGCAATATTTTTACAGAACTATGTAGTCAAAAAACTCAGCAGACCTTATTATGGCGTGTTTTGGAACAACCTAGCGCTGACACGTCCGGCGGCT
>NZ_DASQZC010000018.1:0-1750 GCF_035638895.1 Nostoc sp.
AAATGGTGAGTGCGTGGGCAACTATGAATAAATTAGTGCTGGGACAAATAAAAGTAGATAAAAAATCAAATGAGATTACAGCAATTCCAGAGTTATTAAAGGTATTAGAACTGTCAGGATGTATTGTGACAATTGATGCAATTGGCTGTCAAAAAGAGATTGTGAAGCTAATAACACAGCAAAATGCAGATTATGTCATTGCGTTAAAGAAGAATCAAGGAAATCTTTATGATGAAGTCGAAAAACTATTCGCTTCCGGGATAGCCACAGGCTTTGAGGGGATTGAATACAGCACATATAAAACAGAAGAAACAGGGCATGGTCGTCATGAAATCCGCAATTACGTAATGTTATCTCGAATTGAATCTCGGCTTAACGCAGATTCAATTTGGTCAAACTTTAATAGTGTTGGCATGGTAGGATCTGTCCGTTCATTGAATGGTGAAACAACGGTTGAAACTCGCTATTTTATCAGTAGCCTTAAGTCAAATGCTAAACAGTTTGGTAATTCTATTCGCAGTCATTGGGGAATTGAAAATTCATTGCATTGGCTATTGGATATTGCTTTAAGAGAAGATGACTGTCGGATTAGAAAAGATAATGCTCCACAGAATTTTGCAATTCTCAGACATATTGCAGTCAATCTTTTAACTCAAGAGAAGCCTGTCAAACGTGGAATCAAAAATAAACAGTTTCTCGCGGCGATGGATAACAAATATTTACTAAGTATTTTAGCGTTAGCTTAAAATACTGCATCCAAACTTGAGCTTAATATTTTACATAAAAGTTTTATTTATTCTCTAGGTAGATATAATTTTGTGTATCCCATAATTGAATTATTTTAGTATTAATGATTAGTCATTCAGTTAAAGATAAGCTAACTCACATTTTAGGAAAATACTTGATTTACTTTACTTATCATACCAGCAATTTTTACAATTCTCTATGTCATTTTTAAACCTTCCCGAGTTTTTATTAGTAAATAAGATGCGTTTGCCCTGATTAACAGGGCTTTTCAACAAGTCTCTCTTCAAGATATTCATCACTGGTTTACTCATTGTTGCTATTGGATCACTGAATACGTAGAGCCAGTATCAGGTCTTCCAAGTAACTCTTGAATTCAGTAAATCAAACCTATAGTACACAAGTTCGTATCTCATTCAAATGCATACCGCTATAACTCGCCTCCTTTACGCAGAAAAATACCATAAGGGGTAAGTGCTGGACATTACTCTCTCAATATCCCTAGTTTTGGATCATTTTTTCCTTGGATTACTCTTAATTTAAATATCGACGGTAGCGAGGTCTATAAAATTCACCAAAACAAACCTTTTGACGTTCCTATCTGACGACGAGGCTGTGATATTCACGTTTATATAAAGCAAAACATTGATGTAATAAAGCTATAACGGACTGAAAATTCACGCTTCCCCCTTGTTTCGTCACCATAGTGCATAAACCATTGTTGCCTAGAAGCGGGCAGTGTGGGGAGTTTCAGGGGGAATCAAAAGTGGTTCCAAAATATTTTTGGAAAAAGAGTTGACACAAGGAGTTGTGTTCGTTATATTGAATAAGTGCCTGAAGCGGAGCGAACAAAAGCGACGCTTTAAGGTGAACCGAACCTTGAAAATATTATAGTTTGAAAGCGAAAAGACAGCAAGTAGTTTGCGTCAAGAAAATAAAGATAACTAAGCTGAAGTTAAAAAAGAGCAGCTATTGAGCTTACAAACGCTTCAAAACGGAGAGTTTG
>NZ_DASQZC010000019.1:0-7850 GCF_035638895.1 Nostoc sp.
AGTTTGAAGTTCTTGCGCCCCAAGGTTTTGCAGCACATCAACTACTGCTGTTGAACGTCGAGCAACTTCTTCTTGAACTTCGGTTGCGGTTTTTCCCTCTACTTGAATCCCCAACTGCACCTCAGTTAAAGTAGTGGGAACGTTGACTTCTCCTTGACCAGTAACTTCCAATATCTGAGTAGTGTTTGGATTAGTGCTTCCAGTCAGGGGAGGGATGATCACAATAGCCTGCTCACTCGCAACTGTGAGATTATTTGTGTTAGCCATCTTATTTTCCTTGCTTAAATGATGTTTGAAATCTGTTGATGTTTTAATCTAAGCTCGACTTTATCCAAAATTAAGAACTCAGTTTTCTTAATACGGCAAAAATCCTAGCTTTTTGGCAAAAACTTTTTCGATGTCACTGATTCTCGGTGAAATCGAAAAAATAAAGCTACTGTCCCACAAAGGTTTCAGCGTCAGCTTGAGTGTTCCCAAAAAATGGATAAAGTCGAGCTAGGAAGATGTCTCAAAAGTAAGAAAGCCCACTTAACGATATCGTAGTGCTATTTCATTCTATACATAAACCGCCCAGAACTAAAGTTCACTGGCTTTTAGCTAAAGTCCGTTTTAACGGACTATAACCTTTTCACAGCCATCTAAAGATGACTTTCGCTATTAGGCTCAGAATTCATTCTGAGGCGGGCTAGATGAGAATGAAATAGCCCTGACGGTATCCTGTCATCAGGAAAAAATATTCAAGTATGACAGCGTTACTTAGGCATGAATCCATCATACCTAAGTAACTTAACGTAATCGCAGTGGAAATTGCTATCGGGACTAATTCCAGAAGCTAACAAAGTCGGTAGAAAACGCAGTGTTGACATGTCAAAAGTAGTAAATGCAATCTTTTAACGCCATCTGCAACTTAATATTACGTAACAAGTTTGTCGAACTTAAAAGGGTCACAATTGTATAAATTAAGCCAGAAACAGACGGTATGAACTAAAATCTTGCGATTGAGACGGTTGGTGAGAATTAAAGCTTGATAGCGAGAGTCTGTACGCTACACTTAGATTTTTTAAAAATATAGATTAGCAAACGAACCGCCTTCTCTACGAGAGGCTTTGCCAACGCGGTAGCGTCTCCCGAAGAAAGACGCAAAAGAAAAAAGAGACAGAGATACAGCAGATTTCAAGTTGGGGATTTCCAGAAATTAAATTATTCAATTTTGGGAGCGAAGATGATCGCTAGATTCTTCCCCCCTGCTTCCCCTGCGCTCGTGCTTCCTCTAATGGGATATTTTTTAGTTGGAGGGCTAACAGTAATTCGACCTCTGTTAGTAAATCTTTTTAACATGTCGGTGAATTGGGGAACAGTTCTCATGAATTCATAAAATTTTTGTACGTTTTAAGAAATTAACAAGCTGAGGATTTCGCATAATTAATACTACGCAAAAATCCAGTTTTCATAATTCTTTATTTTGCGTAACAATCCACTGCAAATCTAACCATAATTGAGGATAAACCTTCTTAATCTGCGATTTGGGGTCGTTTAATAGATTTGTAGCATTCACGCAAACAACTTCAACTAGACCCAGATATTCTGCCACTTGTATCAGTAAGTTTTTTTCTGCCACTATACCAGCAATCAGTCTGTCAGGGCAGTAAATCCTTATATATTTGGCATGAGGAATATACGCTCCTTTTGATTTAGAATTTAGCACTTTTATATAGCACTGGCTTAGTAATTTCCACGCTCTTGGGTGAGCTTGCTCAATAATAAGGGTAAATTGTTGGGCTAAGTCTTCTTCGGTAATCATTACTCTCTCCATGATTATTGTGCTAAAAACTGTAATTTCATCTCATTTATGCACAGTAAAGGTGACGCAGTATTGCTAATGCTGTCTGCATTTTTATCTGAGTAGAATTAACAATTTTTAGTTGGGGTAAAATTTACCCATGCGCCAGAATTTGTTGGTAAGTTTTCTACGGCTTTTGTTACTTTCCTATCAAGCATCAAAGCTGAAACCGATTACTAAAACTGTATCAATCGCTGCTTTAAACCAAATTAATTGGTATAAAGCGAAGTTACTGAAAAAAGAATTAAGCGCGACAGCTTAACTCTTGTGCAAGGGCAGATAAATTAGTGGCGAACATCGCTAGTGTTACCCGTCAGACAATTAGTGGTGTAGAGTCAGGGCAATATGCGCCCTCAGTTGCGATTACACTCCGCCTAGCAAAAGCGCTTGGCTGTCAAGTTGAGGATCTATTCTGGCTAGAGCAGGATTTACCTGAAATTGAGGCAGTTCTTGTCAAATCTGTTCCTTGCAATCAGCAACTACGGGTCAGTCTGGCTAGGGTTGGGGGACAATGGATAGCTTATCCGTTGGTTGGCAAGGATGCTTTTCGCCAAGACATGATTCCATCTGATGGTGAGGCAGTTGCGGTGGTGAGGCAGTCCGATCTTCTCCCAAGGGGAGACGCTAAGAGCGATGGGGGTTTCCCCCAGGAGGAACTGCCGAAAGGGTTCCCCGGCATAAGCAAACTGCCGTTAGCGTTAGCGGTAGCGAGGAACGAGCGTCACCCGAAGGGTGAGAGTGAAAACCGGACTGGTACAGATAAAGTCCGAGTCCGGCTCCTCGACGATAATATGGACACACTTCACAACACAGTTGTGATTGCTGGCTGTGCGCCTGTGATTTCACTCTGGGCGAGAGCTACCGAACGTTGGCATCCCCAGTTGCGAGTCCAATATAACTTCGCCAATAGCATGGCGGCATTACACAGTTTATGTCGAGGTGAAGCTCACATCGCTGGGATGCACCTATACCACTCCGAAACAGGGGATTACAATATTCCCTTTGTGCGTGATGTTCTTTCTGGAAGAGAAGCAGTTGTGATTACGCTCGGATTTTGGGAAGAGGGACTGATGGTGCAGTCTGGTAATCCGAGGGGAATCAGAACAGTTGCCGACTTAGTGCAAGCGGGAGTAAGTATTGTCAACCGTGAACCAGGTTCCGGTAGTCGTTTACTTTTGGAACAAACACTTCAACAGGAGCAAGTGCCATTCCATGCTGTCCAGGGCTTTGACTGTATTGTTCAAAGCCACCAAGATGTTGCCCAGGCAGTAGCATTGGGGGCTGCCGATGCAGGTATCAGTACAGCATCTGTAGCTACTACCTTTGGGCTAGGATTTATTCCTCTGCATCAGTCACGGTATGATTTAGTGATTCTCAAAGAATATCTGGAAGAAGCGCCAGTACAGCACTTGCTCAGTACTTTAGGACATCGGCTGGTTCACTCGCAATTTGAAGTTCTCGGCGGCTATGACACAAGCAAAATCGGGGAAGTTGTAGCGACCATTTAGAGTGGATTGCAATTTTGGTTGGTTTGGTTATCGGGAAAAATGCATAAATTTGAATTCCTGCTGCAACCAGCTCTTAAGGCTTGAGCAACCATTTGGGGTGGTCTAACAACAACTGATAATGCTTAGGTCAAAGTTTTCCAGGCTTTGATCCCTATATCAAATCATCTCTGCACATAAGCGCAGAGATGATCCAGACTGTGCTGCAAAGTTAAGCGATCGCCTCCACTAAATGCGATCGCTCATGAACCGACACACTCAACAAACAATTGCAGGATAAATTATCATGTCCGACGACAGAATTAGACAGATTGCTTTCTATGGTAAAGGCGGTATTGGTAAATCTACCACCTCCCAAAATACCCTAGCTGCTATGGCAGAGGTGGGTAAACGGATTTTGATTGTGGGATGCGACCCTAAAGCTGACTCTACCCGTTTGATTTTGCACGTGGATTTAGAGGGATCTAAAACCTTTTTATACCGATAATAGGAATTTTGGCCTTGCTGAATCGATGTATGAACTTGGATGTAGAGAAATAAAATTTTACGTCTCTACAAGGATTTTCACCACAACGCACAATTGTTTTCATACCGCAATCAGCAACGCCAGAATTTTCAAACAACCTCTTAGCGATTTGCTACCAATTTTTGAGCGATTTTTTGCTTAAATAAACGATAAAAAAACAATGGATTACCTATGATATAACGATCCCAGAGACGAGTAGGTTCAGTAACTAAGCGTGTTAACCACTCGAAGCCATTATTCGTCAGCCACTCAGGTCCACGATATGTAGAGTTAGTATAAAAATCTAGACACGCGCCTAAAGGTAAAAATACACGAGCTTCAATTTTATTGAAGTTATCTAAAATCCACTGCTCCTGTAATGGCATACCAAAACCAATATATAAAATATCGGGTCGAAAATTATTGATTTTTTCTATTATTAAATCATTCTCTTTTCCTGATTTCTCAAAGTAACCATGATGTCCACCTATGCGAAGCTTTGGTGCTATTGATACTAACTTTGTAATTGCTTCATCCACTACGCCGGGTTTTCCAGCTAATAAAAACAAAGAAATATTTTCTTTTTCACATTTTAATGCTAAATCTTCTATATAATCTGGTGCTGTCATGCGATGTGCAGAATCCAGCGAATAACCGCTTAAGTTAGCCGCTAACAATACACCGAATCCATCGCAAAATACTAAATCTGCATTATTTAAAAAATCTCGATACCAAGACTTTTCATAAGCAAAGTTCATAGCTCTAATATTTACATTTTCGACAATTGTCTTTTTTGGTTTTTTGACTGATTCTACTAAATAATCGATTAATTCTTGTACTTTAACTTTATGGAATCTTGTATCAAACAACTTGATTTCAGGGAAAGTTTTCGTATCCATTGTTATTTCCTCTTTGTCTACTTTACACAAACTTATGGTTAATCAATGATCATCAGAATATGGCTATCAACCTACCACTGATGCATAAATGTATTTTAATGATGCAAGATAATTGTTGATATCCAAGTGTTTAACACTTATCCTTGCATTATTTCCTAGAGATATTCTCAAATTCTTATCTGCAATTAAAGATTGCATTGCTTCAGACAACTGTTGAATGTCACCTGGATTAAGTAATAAACCATTCTGGTTTTGAATAACGACTTCGGGTATCCCTCCTACCTTAGTAGTTATGACAGCTAAACCCCAACTCATCGCTTCTAGTAGTGCCATCGGCAAACCTTCGTTGTAAGAAGGTAAAACAAATACATCAGCTTTAGCTAAAAGCTCGTCGCGTTTTTCTTTGTCTACCCAGTCAAGGATAGTAATGTGGTCAACAAGATTTAGAGTTTGAATCAAACTACGAGCTTTTTCTACATCTCCATCCCCTGCCATAGTCAACTTTGCTTTACTTTTCTCTTGGGCAGGTAGAGAAGCGAATGCGTTAATTAAATCAAATGCACCTTTGCGCTGACCAATGCGCCCTAGAAATAAGAAAAATACCTCGTTGGAATCTACATGCTGGGGAATTTGGGCGGGAATTCTTACCGCATTAGGAAGAACAATAACTTGCTCTGGCTTCAAACCAAGATTATCGATATAGAATTTTTTCCAGCTATCTGATAAAACAATAAAACGCGTAGATTTTCTAAAAGACCAACTGAGCCATTGCTTAAGCAATTGAGGAAGCTCAGAGTAAAACAAATGAAAGTCAGCACTATGAGCATGAATAATTAGCGGTTTTTTAAATAGCCAACAAATGACACTAGTGATTGAGTGACGAAAAGCGCTACCTCTCTCTGAAACATGAACGTGAATTAGGTCGGCTTTTTTATTTAATAAATTCCAAAATAACTGCCCTATTGCCTGCACAAACACCAATACTTTCTGGGGAGCAGAGCCATTGGGTAAAGTAGTTATATGTGTAAATTTAATATCGGAAGTAGCTTCAGTGGCTTCTTCAAGGATGAGCTTTTGCACGGAAACTATTCCACCTTGCCGCTCCAAGCTTTCGCCTAACATAGTAATCTTTATAGGACTCATAACAAAAGAGCTTATTTAGAGTAGATAAATTCATCAAATATTTATGTACGGCATACCCTACTTAAACTATGATTAAGTTATGTATTTGTCAATGATAGTCATTAACAGTTTTAATGTAATAAAGATTACCATGTCGCAAAGACTGGGTTAAACGTTGTTAACCCGTGGCGTGTACTTTATTCTTAAAACTGGTTTAATCATCTGTTGACAGACCGGAAAAACTAATGAACTTATTTGAGCTTTTAGCGGGGGAAGACAATCATCTAGCCCTAGTTACGCCTGAGGAGCGATCGCTAACCTATAAGCAGTTGCGCGAGAATATTGTTGGACTGGTATTGCAACTCAACAGCTTTGGATTGAAACAGGGCGAACGTATTGTCATTGCGATGACTAACGGTTCACCAATGGCTATTACCTTTTTAGCTGCCGCCCTGTGTGGCACTGCTGCACCCTTAAATCCCAAATACAAACAAGAAGAATTTGCCTTCTATTACGAAGATATCCAAGCAAAAGCACTAATTACGTTATCTGAGTCGCCAAAAGCAGCTATTGCCGCCGTCACACCCGACATGATGCGGATTAATGCCAAGGTAAACACTGACGGTACACTGAGTTTTGAATTAGTCAAAGAGAAACTTCCCCCTTGCTCCCAGCTAAGAACTCCCTTGCCTCAATCTGATGATCTGGCGATGATTCTCCATACTAGCGGCACCACCAGCCGTCCCAAACGTGTGCCGATTCGTCATCGCAACTTAATCGCCTCAGCCAACAACATTATTGGTGCTTACTCACTCACAGCAGCTGACACTACACTTTGCCTAATGCCCCTGTTCCACATTCACGGATTGGTGGGCTGTTTGCTGGCAACTCTAGGATCGGGCGGCACATTAATTTGTCCTAATGGTTTTAATGCTCTGGAGTTTTGGAAACTGGTAGATACCTACAAACCTACTTGGTACTCCGCAGCGCCAACCATGCATCAGACAATTTTGGCCCGCGCTAGCCGCAATACAGAAATTGTCAAAGCTAATCGCTTTCGTTTCATTCGCTCTAGTAGCGCTCCCTTGCCACCAATTATTATTGAACAACTAGAGGCAACTCTGAATGCTCCCGTCGTGGAATCTTACAGCATGACTGAAGCATCTCACTTAATGACCACCAATCCCCTACCGCCAAAAGTGCGGAAACCGGGTACTGTAGGTTATGGCTTCGGTGTAGAAGTCGGTATCATGGACTCCGAAGGCAACTTATTATCTCAGGGAAGCTTGGGCGAGGTGGTGGTAAAAGCACCCAATGTTATAGATGGCTACGAAAACAACCCGGAAGCTAACGCCACAGCTTTTGTAAGCGGATGGTTCCGCACAGGGGATCAGGGAACAGTAGATGCAGACGGCTACCTCCGCTTGACTGGACGCATTAAAGAATTGATTAACCGGGGTGGGGAAAAAATTTCTCCTTTAGAAGTGGATGATGTTTTGCTGCGCCATCCCGCCGTTGCCGAAGCCTTAGCCTTTGCCGTCCCCCACAAATCTTTAGGAGAAGATATCCATGCTGCTGTTGTCCTCAAAGGAGAAGTCGGCGAAAAAGAACTTTTAGCTTACTGTTCAACCATGCTGGCAGACTTCAAAGTTCCTAAGCAAATTCACATTTTGGATCAACTACCTCGTGGTGCTACCGGGAAACTGCAACGGTTGGTTATGGCGAAATTGCTTAACATAGGCTGAATCAGCGATACACTAAGGAAAATTCCTTGAGGAAGCTTTGATGGCACGAGCAAACGGGGTTACAAGTGAAATGTCTGCACAGGAATTGCCTACAATATCAGATGAAGATACAGTGACAATTGAAGATTTACCGGAAACAGTGGAGGATGTCCAAGATATTGACGACATCTTGAACTCACTCAAAACCTTACTGAGTAGCTTAGAAAAACTCCAAAAAGTCCGGCAGGAAGTGGG
>NZ_DASQZC010000020.1:0-33777 GCF_035638895.1 Nostoc sp.
GGGGAAACCCCCAAGACCGCACTGGCTCACCAATGACTAATGACTTAAACCAATTCAATTATTGCCATTTTTGCATTATCGCCCCGACGCGGTACGGTATGCAGGATGCGGGTATAACCGCCCTGGCGATCGCCATATCGAGTTGGAGCTTGCTCAAATAGAGCGTGAACCAGTTGTTTGTCGAAGATATAGCCAAGAGCTTCCCGGCGTGCTGACAAGGAGCCATTTTTGGCTAGGGTAATCATTTTTTCCACTTCACTTCGGAGAACTTTCGCTCTAATTAAAGTGGTGGTAATCTTACCATGACGGATCAGCTCGGTGGCGAGCGATCGCAGTAGAGCACGGCGTTGATCGGCTGGTTTACTGAGTTTTTTGACGCGACAACGGTGACGCATAATTATGCACTATGAATTATGAACGGTTATTCTTAAGGATGTTTAGAGCCTCTTTCCATTGGCAGGGTGATGCCCAAGCGTCGCTGCAAAGCTTCCACGACCTCTTCTGCTGATTTCTGCCCAAAGTTCTTAATTTCTAAGAGGTCTTCTTGGGTATAATCCAACAAATCTGCCACAGAGTTAACTTGTGCCCGTTTGAGACAGTTATATGCCCGAACAGAAAGTTGCAACTCTTCGATGGGTATCTGGGCAGTTGGGTCGTCTGGAATCTCGGAACCTGTGTCTGTTGGTTCTAGGGAGATGTCTTTCAACGGGTTGAATAAATCTACCAAGATTCCAGCAGCCGAAGATAGTGCTTCTTGGGGGGAAATACTGCCGTTTGTCCAAACTTCCAACAGGAGTCGGTCTTTTGGAATCAAGCCTTCCCCACGAGATTCTTCAACACTGTAGTTGACTTTTCGCACCGGCATAAATATGGAGTCGATTTGGAGAAAGTCCAACGATGTGGCTTCCTCACGTCCTCGCTCTACAGTGCGATAGCCTTTGCCTTTCTCGATCCGAAATTCCATTTCCAGCTTTCCACCCTCAGCGATGGTGGCTACATACTGGGTTGGATCGATGACTTCTACTTCACTAGGCAAATCAAAATGCGCCGCAGTGATTGTTGCGGGGCCGCTAACGAGTAATCTACCAATCTGAGGCTGCGAAGAATAGTTTTTGAGGATAACTTCCTTCATTTTCATGAGGATTTCCAGCACATCTTCCCGCACGCCCGGAACTGTAGCAAACTCGTGTGAAACGCCTGCAATTCGCACTGCTGTAACTGCTGTACCTTCTAGGTTGGAGAGTAAAACTCGCCGCAGTGCATTGCCAACCGTTGTTCCTTGACCACGATCTAGAGGTTCCAGAACAAATTTACTGTAATGGTTCCGACTTTCTTCAGTATTAGACTCTACACATTCAATCTGAAACTGCGCCACGGATGAGCCTCCCTTTTTCTAAGGTGCTGCTAGCAGACAAATCAATTGCCTCCCGAATTAAATTTATGTCCTGTAGATTATAGGTATATCAAACTATTAGCCTAAAATTGCGGTATAGTTTAACACTCCCATTGAGCTTGCAGGCGCTGATAATATTTTGGGTTCCCGAAGTTTAACAGCTTTCCCTCCGGGAAATCTGACGAACTTTTGGTCGCCCAAGCTTTCACCCAATGACAATTTGCACGTTAGACGCCCAAGCGGTCAATATAAGTAATTTCCCTTACTTTGATTGTAGCTTCTCGTCCTCAATGCCCAAATCTTGGTGTTTAAACTCGACGGCGCTTGGGTGGACGGCAACCATTATGAGGAATAGGGGTAATATCCCGAATGAGTGTAATTTCCAGCCCTGCTCCTTGAAGTGCGCGGATAGCGGTTTCTCTACCTGCTCCGGGCCCACTCACCATTACCTCAATTTGGCGCATTCCTTGATCAATGGCTCTACGGGCTGCACTTTCAGCAGCAGTTTGCGCTGCAAAGGGAGTTCCCTTTTTTGCTCCCTTAAAACCGCTAGAACCAGCACTAGCCCAGGAGATGACATCTCCATTTTGATCGGTAATGGTGACAATGCTATTGTTGAAAGTAGACTGGATGTAGGCCATTCCACTGGGTACATTCCGTTTCTGCTTCTTGCTCCCGGTTTTTTTAGTTGGTTGTCTCGCCATACTTGTTTAGTTGATTTAAGGTAAAACTTGCTCGGATTAGCAAGCGTTGCAAAATTATTTCCCTGGAGCCTTCTTCTTCCCAGCCACTGTCTGCCTTCTGCCTCGACGGGTTCTGGCATTGGTGCGAGTTCTTTGTCCTCTGACTGGTAAGCCCATGCGATGACGACGACCTCTGTAGGTACCAATGTCAACTAAGCGCTTGATGTTCAAAGACTCCAAGCGCCGCAAGTCACCTTCAACTTGATAGTTGGTTTCTATTTCCCCTCGTAGGGCTGTTACATCGGCATCACTTAAGTCCTTAACGCGGGTGTCTGGGTTCACACCAGTTGCCGCTATAATTTCTTGAGCGCGTGATAAACCAATTCCGTAGATGTAAGTCAGACCGATCTCGACGCGCTTATCGCGTGGAAGGTCTACTCCGGCAATACGTGCCACAATGAACTCTCCCTATTGTTCTCGCAATTACTGTTGGTTGGAAAAACGTGATTAATCGCGTCTTTTCGTTTTAATGATGATATGCGCGTTACAACTGGCTCTGTTGGTAAGAGCGTTATCCTTGACGTTGCTTGTGCTTGGGGTTCACGCAGATCACCATGACGCGACCACGACGTTTGATCACGTTGCACTTTTCACAAATTTTCTTGACTGAGGCTCTAACTTTCATGCCTTTTATTTTTTGACTCCAAATATAAAATTATAGCATTTCTAGGGAAATTAATCCAGTTAAATGACTAGCAAACAGCCAAAAAAATGGTTTTATGGTAAAATTCTCTACATATACTTACTTCTTTCTTAGTCGATAGGTAATTCTGCCTTTGCTCAAGTCGTAAGGAGTTAGCTCTACCTTGACGCGATCGCCGGGCAAAATCTTGATATAATTTCGGCGAATCTTGCCGGAAATGTGTGCTAGCACGTTAAAGCCATTGTCCAAGTCAACGCGAAACATCGCATTAGGCAGGGACTCTGTAACCGTGCCTTCCATTTCAATCAAATCTTGCTTAGACAATTTGTTTTTTCCTCAACTCAACAATTTCGTGTTCAGTTGCAGCACTTTAATCTGCAAGAGAACACACTTTAAGAAATATATCAACAGTTTATTAATATATCTTAGCTAAAATTGATCTTTTTCTTGGTATAGAGAGTGGGGAGAGACGCGATTAATTGCGTCTGTACTGGTGAATTCCATATTCCCCTTTCAGGAAGCAATTACCTTTTGCAGTTCACCAGTGACATCTTCTTGGGACTGATTACCATTGACTGTTAGAAGTTTTTTGCGATCGCCGTAATAATCAATTAAAGGTGCAGTTTCAGCGCGGTACACTTCTAAACGACGACGAATCACCTCTTCGGTATCATCTTTTCGTCCTCTAGCTAGCAAACGTGCAATCACAACTTCATCTGGTGCATCTAGATTGACTACCCTTTCGCCACTCTGATGTATTTCTTCCAGTAACTTCTCCAGAAAACCTGCTTGGGTCACTTTGCGGGGAAAACCATCAAGAATCCAACCACTTTTGGCATCTGGTTGACTGAGGCGCTCCTGTACCAAGTCCTCGACTAGCTGATCGGGTACTAACTCACCGCTATCAACATAACCTTGAGCCTTGATTCCCAAATGAGTTTGCTCTTTCATGGCTTGTCTTAAGATTTCACCAGTAGAAATATGGGGAATATTCAAGTGTTCAGCCAAAGTTTGAGCTTGTGTTCCTTTACCCGCTCCAGGTGGTCCCAAGAAGATTAATCGCGTCACTATTATTTCACCATTCCTTCATAGCGCTGAGAGATGACATAAGTTTGGACTTGTTTGGCTGTCTCAATTGCCACACCAACTAAAATCAACAAAGATGTCGCACCTATCCCCTGGAAAGTTTTCACATTCAAAGCGCTTTCCACGGCTGTGGGGATAATAGCAACGAAGCCCAAAAAGATAGCACCCAAAAAAGTGAGTCGATTGGACACGCGTTCGATATACTCGCTAGTTGCCTTGCCGGGACGAATTCCAGGAATACTAGAACCCATTTTCTTCAAGTTCTGCGCCACATCTACCGGGTTGAGAATCAACGAAGAATAGAAGTAGCTGAAGAAAACGATGGAAATCATGTAGACCAAGGCATAGACCCAGGAGCTAGAACCACCTGGACTCAAATAAGTGTTAACTATATTGGCCAATTCGGCATTTTTAGTAAAGTTGGCGATCAGCAGTGGCAAACTGAGGATGGCAGCAGCAAAAATAATTGGCATCACGCCGCCTTGATTTAACCGCAGGGGCAGATAGCTACGCTGCTCTGCCAATACTCGCCGACCTACTTGGCGACGAGCCGAAATAATTGGGATGCGGCGCATTCCTTCTTGCACAATCACAATACCAACAATTGTTGCTAGGAAAACTAAGAGCAGCACTATCACACGCCCCACTGTTTCCCGACCACCGACTTGCACCAAGTCGATGGTATCGCCTAATGCTTTTGGTAATGACGCGACAATATTGACAAAAATCAACAATGATGCTCCGTTACCAATACCACGTTCTGTAATCAGTTCTGATGCCCACATTACGAACATGGAACCAGCAGTCAGAGCGATCGCAGTTTCAGCTACAAAGATAGGCCCTGGCTTTAAGGCAAATTGCTGGAGAAATAATGCCGAAAAAGCTGTACTTTGAAGAATCGCCCAAACTACAGTGACATAGCGGGTAATTTGCGATATTTTTCGCCGACCTGCTTCGCCTTCATTTTTCTGTAAATTTTCTAAAGATGGAATTGCTGCGGTGAGCAATTGGATAATAATGGACGCATTAATGAAAGGCAAAATCCCTAAAGCAAAGACTCCCAAAGTGGAAAGTCCTCGCCCGGAAAATATATCCAATAAGCCAAATATGGAATTATTGCCCGATATGGCTTCGGCAAATCTCGGTCTATCAATTCCTGGTACGGGTAAGAAGATACCCAGGCGAACCAAAATTAAAATACCGACGGTGACAAGCAGCCTACCTCTGAGGCCAGCTGCTTGCGCCATCTGCATAAAAGTTTCTTGAGCCGTTGGGGCTTTATCTCGACTGATCATAGAGTGCTACCTTTATAGTGAACCAGGCGCTGACAGCGAGTTGGCTTCCATTTAAGTGCGCTGTTCCGGCTCACTCATAAGACTTCACAACTACCACCAGCTGCCTCAATTTTGCTACGAGCTGAACCTGTGAAAGCTGCCGCTTGTACCTTGAGCGGAATGCTCAATTCTCCGTTACCTAAAATTTTCAATGGCCCCTTGACAGCAGTCAGAATACCTGCGGCTTTCAAGGAGGTCAAAGTTACTTCCGTATTAGCAGGAAGAGAGGCTAGCTTCTCTACATTAATCGTAGTGTAAATCTTCTGATTAACAATCGGAAAGCCCTTCAGCTTAGGTAAGCGGCGGTACAATGGCTGTTGACCACCTTCAAAACCTGGACGAGTACCGCTACCAGAACGAGATTTTTGACCTCGCATACCTAAACCAGCGCTGGCACCTTGACCAGCAGAAATACCTCTGCCTACACGCTTCTTGCGTTTCTTTGAGCCTTTTTGCGGCTTAACATCGTTGAGTCTCATGATGTAATTAGTTCTTGTTTACACAAAAGCTCTGTAAGTGGAATTCTACTAGATGTAGAGACTTTCAATAGGAATACCGCGATCTTCGGCGACTTCAGAAAGAGTCCGCAGTGTAGATAAGGCATTGACTGCGGCTCTAGCATTATTGAGCGGATTGTTAGAGCCAAGTTGCTTGGCTAAGACGTTACGAACTCCTGCTAATTCCAGTACAGTCCGCACAGCACCACCTGCAATTACCCCAGTCCCAGGTGAGGCTGGGCGCATCATCACTTTCGCACCGCCACCGACACCATTAATGGGATGAGGGATGGAGTTAGATTTGGTGATGGGGATATCAATGAGGTGTTTTTTGCCGTCGGCTACGCCTTTTTTGACAGCGCCAATTACATCTGAGGCTTTGCCTACTCCGACACCAACTTGGCCGCGTTCGTTACCGACAACAACGATCGCTCGGAAGCTGAGTTTTTTACCACCTTTAACTACCTTACTCACGCGTCGGATTTGGATAACCCGTTCTTGCCAAGTGGTTTCTTCTTTTTTGGCACGCTTTGTTCTACTTTTACGCTCTGTTGCCATAATTTAGTGCTCTGATGAACGTCATTTGTGAGCCAGTGTGGTCTTGGGGGTCTCCCCCATGAGTAACTGGCGTTCGCCCTTGGCGTGCCGGAGGCATCACCCGAAGGGTCAGTTTTCATTTGTCTTTTGTCATTTGTCATTTATCCAATAACCAATGACCAATGACTAATGACCAATGACTTTAGAAATCTAAACCAGCTTCGCGGGCTGCATCAGCTAGTGCTTTAACACGACCATGATATAAATTACCACCGCGATCAAAGACTACTTTGGTGATGCCTTTTTCTAGCGATCGCACTGCGATCAACTTACCAACTTGCACCGATGCGTCGCGGTTTGCACATGACGCTAAACTAGATTTCAACTCTGGTTCTACAGTCGATGCGGCCACGATGGTTTGATGCTGAGTATCATCAATTATCTGGGCATAAATATGCTCATTAGAACGGAATACCGCTAAACGCGGACGTTCTGGGGAGCCAACAACTTTGCCACGAACACGTCGATGACGACGGTTTTTTGATTCTCTACGAGTAAGTTTCATTTCTACTTCTTACCACCCTTACCAGTCTTACCAGCTTTCCGTCTGACCACTTCACCGGCATAGCGAATGCCTTTACCTTTGTAAGGTTCTGGTGGACGAACGGCACGAATTTTGGCGGCTGTGTTACCGACGATTTCTTTGTCATAGCCACTGACAATGACGTTAGTGGTACCTTCTACTGCAAACTGAATTCCTTCTGGTGGTTCAATTTGCACCGGATGGCTGTAACCCATGTTTAAAAGTAGGTTACGCCCTTGAACTTGTGCCCGGTAACCAACACCTTGAATTTCCAAACGGCGCTGAAAACCTTGGGAAACTCCCTCGACCATGTTTGCAACTAAAGTGCGGCTCAAGCCGTGCAGTTGCTTTGAGGTACGAGTTTCATCCCGACGATTTACATGTAATATTTCTCCCTCTTGGGAGACTGAGACATTAGCTGTGAGAGTGCGAGAAAGCTCTCCTTTCGGGCCTTTCACCACAATTTTCGTACCATCGATCGCCACTTGAACTTTGGCGGGAATAGTAATTGGACGTTTACCAATACGAGACATTACTTTTGTCCTTTATCCTGTTATGAGTTACGAGTTATGAGTTATAAGTTTTTCTAACTAACTTTTCACTCTTCACTCCTAACTCCTCACTTCTGGTGACTACCAAACGTAACAAAGCACTTCGCCACCCAAGTTCTGACGCCGCGCTTCGCGGTCAGTCATAATCCCACTGGATGTAGAAATAATGGCAATGCCAATACCGCCTAGTACCCTTGGTAATTCTTTTCTGTTGGAATAAACACGCAAGCCAGGCTTACTCACTCGCTTTAAGGCGGTGATCAGAGGCTGACGGTTTTTACCTTTGTACTTTAGGGAAATCACCAGATTGTGTTTTACCCCTTCTTCTGCTTCTTCGATTTCAGCAATAAAGCCTTCCTCCCGTAGCACTTTGGCAATGCTTCGGGTCATTTTTGTAGCTGGCACTTGTGTAGTTTGATGCCGCGCCAGGTTGGCATTGCGGATGCGCGTCAGCATATCTGCAATTGTGTCGTTAGCCGCCATCGTTCCCTCTATAGATGAACTTATTGATCGCGAAAGGGCATTCCTAATTCTTTAAGTAAGGCGCGTCCCTCTTCGTCGTTTTTTGCTGTGGTGATGATGGAAATATCCATCCCACGCACTTGATCGATGCTGTCGTATTCGACTTCTGGAAAAATTAGCTGTTCTCTGACACCCAGAGTATAGTTACCGCGTCCGTCAAAGCTTTTAGGGCTAACGCCGCGAAAATCTCGAATTCTAGGTAGTGACAGGCTAACTAGTCTGTCGAAAAAGGCATACATCCGTTCGGCTCTAAGAGTAACCATGATCCCTACAGGCATCCCTTGACGAATCTTAAAGCCAGCGATCGCCTTTTTCGCCCGTGTCACCACTGGTTTTTGACCTGTTACCAGGGCAATCTCATTAATGGATGCCTCTAGTGACTTCGCATTTTGAGCTGCTTCACCCAAACCCCGGTTAATAGTAACCTTTACCAACTTCGGTACTTGATGAACGTTGGTATATTGAAACTGATTAATCAGTTTGGGAACGATTGTCTCTTGATATAAGCTTTTGAGTCTTGTTGTCGCCATAGTTTTTTGTCCTGATATCCCTGGGCTTGGTCAGGGAACAAAGTTACGAGTTATGAGTTATGAGTTATGAGTTATGAGTTAAATTTAATTCCTAACTCTTAATTCCTAACTTCTAACTATTTATCCAGAATCTCGCCAGTTTTCTTGAGTTTTCTGACTTTTTTGCCTTCTGAGGTAAAGGTATAACAAACACGACTGGCAACGTTTTGCTTAGTGGAATAAAGCATTACGTTAGAGCTATGAATTGGGAACTCTTGGGTCATAATTCGCCCAGATTCCCCTTCTTGCTGGGGTTTGACGTGCTTGGTTTTAATATTTACACCTTTGACGATGACTTTACTCAGTTGGGGAAGTGCCTGGATAATTTCACCAACTTTTCCTTTGTCTTTGCCAGCAATCACTTGTACGGTGTCGCCAGTTTTGACGTGCATTTTGTGGAATACTTTGGGCGTACCCTGTTTGGTTGCCATTAAAGCACCTCCGGAGCCAGAGAAACAATTTTGGTAAAGTTTTTATCGCGTAGTTCCCGTGCAACTGGGCCAAAAACCCGTGTGCCTCTAGGATTACCGTCTTTGTTGATGATCACAGCAGCGTTATCATCAAAGCGAATGCTCATGCCACTGTCACGACTTACAGCTTTACGAGTGCGGACAATTACTGCTTCCACAACATCAGACTTTTTTACAGCCATGTTAGGTGTAGCATCTTTGACAACGGCGATAATCTTATCGCCGATAAAACCATAACGACGGTTGCCTCCGCCTAAGATGCGGATGCACATTAGTTTACGGGCACCGCTATTATCTGCGACATTCAGGTAAGTCTGGGGTTGAATCACAATTATTCTCCCTTGTAATGTTGTTAGTTTCTAACAACGATGAGGTTTAAGTAGGCTTGACGTTCAGGACTTCTGTGATTTTCCAGCGCTTGGTTTTGCTCAGGGGTCTTGTTTCCTGAATGCGAACGCGATCGCCTACTTTACACTTATTTTCTTCGTCGTGAACTTTATATCGTTGGGTGTTAACCACAATTTTGCCGTACTTGGGGTGAGGAGCGCGGTTTTCTATGGCTACTACCACAGTTTTTTGCATTTTATCGCTCACTACCAAGCCAACTCGTTCTTTAACTGCCATAATCTCCTACTTTTCTTCTTTAGCCGATTGACTTGCTGCCCGTTTGCGTTCTGTCTCTAGCGTTAGCAACTGGGCTAGGCGGTGTCGCATTTGTCGGAACTGGTGAGGCTTTTCTAGTTGTCTTGTAGCTTTTTGCAAGCGCAACTGAAATAGTTGTCTTTTGATCGCGACAATTTCTTCAGAAAGTTTCTCGTCACTTAATTCTCTTGCTTCTGAAATTTTGGGAAGAGGCATAAGCTACTCCTGCTCCTGTGGTTGAGAGCGCACAATAAACTTAGTTTTTATAGGCAGTTTAAATGAAGCCAAACGCATAGCTTCACGGGCGATTTCTTCAGAAACCCCACCGATTTCAAACAAAATTCGTCCTGGCTTGACTACAGCTACCCAAAACTCTGGATTACCTTTACCGGAACCCATCCGGGTTTCAGCAGGACGCATGGTTACAGGTTTATCAGGGAAAATCCGAATCCAGATTTGTCCACCCCGACGAATATAACGGGTCATTGCCCGACGAGAAGCCTCGATTTGCCGGGAGGTAATCCAAGCAGGTTCTTGCGCTTGGAGTGCAAAATCACCGAAGTTGAGGGTGCTACCACGGGTGGCTAGTCCCTCCATCCGTCCGCGCTGTTGTTTGCGGAATTTAGTTCTTCTAGGGCTTAACATGATTGGCTACTGGGTACTAGGTACTGGGGGTTAGGGATTGGGGATGAGGGATTGGGGATTGGCTGTAATTCTCACCCAGTCCCCAGTCTCCAGTCCCCAGTCCCCATTTACCCTTCATTTGAGCGGTCTTCAAATTGTTGGCGACGACGTTGTTGTTGACGACGACGGGGTTCACGATCGCGATCGCGGGGATCACGTTCACGTTCGCGGCTTGCAGGTGGTAGCGGATCTGGTTCCTGTCCAGGAATAATTTCTCCCTTAAACACCCATACTTTGATGCCCAGAATGCCGTAAACAGTCTTTGCCGTGCAATAAGAGTAGTCAATGTCAGCCCGTAACGTATGTAAAGGTACTCTACCTTCACGAGTCCACTCTGTCCGGGCAATTTCTGCACCGTTGAGCCGACCGCTGACTTGGATTTTAATCCCTTGAACACCAGCGCGTTGGGCACGTTGAATCGATTGCCGCACTACCCGCCGGAAGGATACTCGGCGTTCTAATTGTTGAGCAATGTATTCGGCAATGAGGTAGGCATCAGCATCAACTCGTTGAACTTCAACTACGTTAATGCGAATTTGGCGATTACTACCTAACAATCCTTGGAGTCCGGTACGTAAGGATTCGATACCTTGGCCACCACGACCCACTACTACACCTGGTCTAGCTGTGCGTACTTCTAAGTCGATTTGGTCAGCTTTGCGCTCAATCCGAACTTCGGAAATTCCAGCGTTGTTTTGAGCCTGCCTACCCAGCTTTTGTTCTATATATTGACGCAGTTTGTAGTCTTCTTGTAAAAGTTCTGGATAACGATCAGCAACAGCAAACCAACGGGATTGATGTTCATGTGTAATACCCAGGCGAAAACCAACTGGATGAATCTTCTGTCCCACGAATGCTTCCTCTAAGATTTCTTACTTTACGTAATTTATTCGTGTAAGCGTGCTTATTTTTCTGGGGCGGCTCCAACAGCCACAGTAATATGACACGTCGGCTTGCGAATTTGGTAAGCTCGACCTTGCGCTCTTGGTTGGAACCGCTTTAATGGTGGCCCTTGATCAGCATAAGCCTGAGTAATCACTAGTTGAGTCCGATCTAACCCAGCGTTGTGTTCGGCATTGGCAGCAGCGCTTCTGAGAACCTTCAATATGGGTTCAGTGGCGCGATAGGGCATGAATTCTAGGATGATTAATGCTTCACGGTACGATCGCCCGCGAATTTGATCGAGTACCCGACGCACTTTGTAGGCCGAGATGCGGATAAAACGAGCGATCGCTTTTACTTCAGTAGTATTAGTAGCCATAATTTTCTCCAATTTTGTCATTTGTCATTTGTCATTTGTCACTTGTCTTTAGCTAATGACTAATGACTAATAACTAATGACTACCTACCTGCTTTTTTGTCGCTTTTTCCATGACCCCTGTAGGTGCGTGTCGGGGCAAATTCACCCAACTTGTGTCCTACCATCTGTTCATTTACAAAAACTGGAACGTGTTGGCGTCCGTTGTGAACAGCTATGGTATGACCTACCATTAGAGGCAAAATTGTCGAAGCTCTTGACCAAGTTTTAATAACTTCTTTTCTGTTGTTGTCGTTGAGCTTTTCAATTTTCTTTAGGAGATGATCCGCAACGAAAGGACCTTTTTTTAGAGAACGACCCATAGTTCAATTTTGGATTTAGGATTTAGGAATTATGAGTGAGGAGTCAGGAATTAGGAGTTAGATTTTACTCTCAACTTATAACTCTTAACTCCTAACTCTTTAAGACTCACGACCACCGCGACCGCGTTTAGAAGACTTACGGCGACGACGGATAATCAATTTGCTGCTAAGTTTCTTACGATTGCGTGTCTTCGCGCCCAATGTGGGTTTACCCCAAGGTGTAACAGGTCCTGATCTACCGATAGGTGCCCTACCCTCACCACCACCATGTGGGTGATCCACTGGGTTCATGACGCTACCTCTAACCTTAGGACGGCGACCTTTCCAGCGATTTCGTCCTGCTTTACCTGCACTCAGGTTTCTCGCATCGGTGTTGCCTACTTGCCCAATGGTGGCGTAGCATTCGCGCCGAATCAAGCGGACTTCTCCTGAAGGTAACTTGAGAGTTACATAATCACCTTCTTTTGCCACAACTTGAGCGCTAGCACCAGCAGCACGCACAATTTGACCACCTTTACCGGGAGTCATTTCTACGTTGTGAACACTAGTACCCAAGGGAATTCTTGATAGAGGTAAAGCATTACCATCTTCAAAGGGAGACTCAGGCCCAGAAATAATTATTGTTCCAACTTTCAACCCGTTGGGATGGAGGATATACCGTTTTTCGCCATCTTGGTAATACAAAAGGGCAATTCGGGCATTGCGGTTAGGATCGTATTCAACTGCTGCGACTTTGGCAGGAATATTATGTTTATCCCTTTTAAAATCGATGATCCGGTAAAGTTGTTTGTGTCCGCCACCCCGGCGACGACTAGTAATCCGCCCAGTATTATTCCGACCTTTGGCGCGATGCTTCGAGGTAGTTAGGGATTTTTCTGGCTCGGTTTTTGTGATCTCCGCAAAGTCAGAAACTGTAACTTGGCGAGTACTGGGGGTATAAGGGCGATAAGAACGAGTACCCATAATCTATTTTGGATTTTGGATTTTGGATTTACTTAATTTTGGATTTTGAATTTTGAATTTTAGATTTAATGAGTGTTTAACTAATTGCGACCATCTTGGGGACTTATTGAGTAAACTCCTCAATCTAAAATCTAAAATCTAAAATCTAAAATTCCTAGACTTCTGGGAATAGAACTTGTCTAATCTTGTCTTCATCCCCAGGGGCGACGGTAACAATGGCTCGCTTATATTGGGGCTTATAACCGATAAATTTGCCAACGCGCCGCTTTTTACGCGGTGGTAAGGTTGTGTTGACTTTTACTACCTTGACCTGAAACAAGTCTTCGATCGCAGCCTTGATTTCTGGCTTAGATGCCTTTGGAATTACTTCAAAGGTGTACTTATTCTGCTCCATCAAGATAGTCGCTTTTTCGGTGACTATTGGGCGACGCACTAAGTCGGCAAGGTCACGGGGGTCAAAGCTAGGCACTGTAGACCTCCTGAATTTTTTCTAGGGCTGATGCCGTAACTACAATTTTGTCAGCGTGCAGTAAATCAAAAACATTTAGCTGGTCGGCTGCAATTAGTTTTAAATTTTCAATGTTGCGGGCTGACAAATAAACGTTATCTGTATCCGCAATTTCAGACAAAATTAACAGTGACTTGCTTTCTGGCACTACTCCCCAACGAGAAAGCGCTGCCACTAATTCTTTAGTCTTCGGGCGAGATAGCTCGGTGTTAAATTCTTCTACTACGATCAAATCCTCAATGCGACTAACAAATGCTGTCCGCAGTGCTAAACGTCGCTCTTTGCGGTTCAACTTGAGGTTGAAGTCTCTGGGCTTTGGCCCAAAGATCACACCACCACCACGCCACAGTGGTGAACGAATAGACCCTGCACGAGCGCGACCAGTACCTTTTTGTCGCCAAGGTTTACGGCCACCGCCTCTGACTTCTGAACGAGTTTTTGTACTGGCATTTCCTTGACGAGCATTAGTCAATTGCCGTACTAAGGCGCGATGCACAATATGAGACGCTGTTTCTTCCTTGGCAACGCGCAACTCGAAAGTCGTCTCGCGGACCTGTTCTCCTTGCCAATTTTTAACTACGCTTTCAACCATCTTTGTTATTTGTCCTTTGTCATTTGTGAGCCACTGCGGTCTTGGGGTCTCCCCAAGTGAAGCATGTGGCGTCATTTGCCATTTGTCTTTTGCCATTTGTCCTTAGCCAATGACTAATGACTAATGACTCTTGACTAATGACTGTTTGACTATCCCACTATTTTTGCAGGCACAACACTTACTAGAGCGCCTGGTTTACCAGGAATTGCTCCCTTAATAAGTAATAAGTTCCGTTCTGCATCAACTCGCACTATGGTCAGTTTGCGGATTGTGATGCGTTTCCCACCTAAACGCCCTGCCATCCGCTTACCTGGATAGACACGACCTGGTGTTGTACCAGGACCAATAGAACCTGGCGCTCTGTGGTTTTTGGAACCGTGGGACATGGGCCCACGAGCAAAGTTGTTGCGCTTCTGGTTGCCCGCAAATCCGCGACCGATGCTTGTGCCGACTACATCGACAATTTGACCCGCACTAAAAATATCTGCTTTAATTTGTTGACCTAAAGCATAATCACCAGAACTTTCGGTGTGATATTCATTTAGGTGACGCAATGCTGGGGCAGATGATTTAGCCAAATGACCCAGTAGTGGTCTGTTCAGTGCCTTTGGTTTGACTTCGCCAAAACCAACTTGAATGGCAAAGTAACCGTCGGTTTGTTTCGTTTTAACTTGTGTAACGGTGCATGGCCCTGCTTGAATGACAGTTACAGGAATAGCTACTCCTGCTTCGTCAAATATTTGGGTCATGCCCAGCTTGGTGCCGAGAATACCTACAGACACAGTAACTGGTTCTCCTTTCTACTTGCTGACCTTGGAATTGGACTCTAGAGACACGCTTTGTACGCATCAGTTTAGGCTGGGTTAGCCTGCGAAATTTGGAATGGTTTAAATAAACCGCTCCAAATGCTTTCGGACACAACAAACCGTGTCCGTACTGCTTGGTGAATCTGTTTAGCTTCACTCACTAGATCACCAGAACAGCCACAAGTCCCTTCCCATTGGGAAGGCGTAACTTCTGGAATCAATGCAAGGCGCTACAGCTTTAAGCTGTGTGCAGCAATGCTTTCGTCCAAGCAATTGCTCTGGCACTTTCTGGAGGCAGCGCTGTCGGCGGGTTTTCCGATTTTTAGACGCCCATTAAGACGGCTTCCCGGAGATTGGCTACTGCCGTGTTGCAGTTGGACTTAAGCGGTTTTTACCACCCAGTATCCGTTAACTGAGACTGACGTAATGCCATGAAACCAACATTGCTGCTCAGTTTTCACTTCCTTAAACACCTTAAACTATTGTTTAAGATTTTGCCTGCTTTTTCACAGGCACAGGAGTAAATGTACTCTAGAGCTTTGGATTGGCTTTGATTCTCCGTCCATAAGCTCCAATGTTGACCTGAAAGCTTTCTTAGTTTACCAGTCTATGATCAATCTGAGTTAGATTATCCAATTTGGATTGAGTCATCAGTTTCTGATGCTAACACTATCTCAAAATGACAGTAAGAATGGAGTCTAATTTGCGTCTTTGGTCACAATCTAATAATATAAATTATTTATTTATGTTTGTCTAGTAATTTATAAAGTTATTTTTGGGGAGTGGGGAAACAGCCCTGGGGCAAAGGGGGGCAGAAAAGAGGAATTGGGGCAGGGGGTGCTTTGCAATAGACAAAGTTTCCCTTTTCGCCCTGCTCCCCTACTTCTTCATTCCCCTCTGCTCCCTACTCCCTGCCTCTCTGCCTCTTCCCGATGCCAAAAAAAATGCTTTTAATCTATCGGTTAAGGGTAAATAATAGAGATATCTAAGTGGGATAAGACGAAAATCTATGGCACTAATTACCACTGGCAACGGTTTAATGCGCGATCTGGAAAAATTTGGCGCTCTTGGCGTGTATGTACCTCTGGAAGGGGGTTATGAAGGTCGATATCAGCGCCGACTACGCGCAGCTGGCTATACTACCCTCCACATTACCGCCAAGGGGTTGGGCGACATAGCTGCGTATCTCACACGAATTCATGGAGTCAGACCTCCTCATCTTGGTAAAAAAAGTAATGGTAGTGGAGCGGCAGTAGGTCATGTGTACTACTTACCCCCAATTATCAATTATCATCTAGAACAGCTACCACCAAAGTCAAAGGGGCTGGTTTTGTGGATTATTGAAGGGCATATTCTTTCCAATGAGGAACTTGAGTATTTAACGAATTTGCCTCAACTAGAACCACGAGTAAGAGTAGTCATTGAGAGGGGTGGCGATCGCGCCTTCCGTTGGACTTCTCTAGAAAAAACTCTGTTAGCTAGTTAGTCTTTTGTCATTAGTCATTAGTCATTTGCTCATGACTAATGACTCACTTCAATCAGCATTTCAATAATGCTGGGTCGAAAACCACAAGATGCAAAAGTATAAAGCACAGTTTCTAATAAAGGCTTTAACGAATTACGAATTATTTTAATCTTGTTGGTGAGCGAATTTATAACCACCCCAGAGGGAAAGAGCGATCGCAATCACTAGCAAAATCGGTATGCTGTACCAAGGAAACTGAGACAAAGGTAAATGGGCAGCTGCACGTAGTCCGATGCTGGCGTAGGTGAGTGGTAACAGATAAACTACAACTTTGAGGGCAGATGGTAATGTGCCTGGGTCAAAGAAGGTGGCTCCTAAGAATGACATGGGGATAATTATAAAGTTGTTGTAGAGTCCAACTGATTCGAGCGATCGCACACTCAACCCCACAATCACCCCTAACCCAGCAAATACCGAACAATTCAGCACTACCAATAAGAGAAATAGTGGGTTGAGAAAATTCCAGTTTCCAGTCAACAGCACCGCTACCAGAATCACCGAACCCGATGTCATCAACCCCCGCACTACTCCCGCCAGCATTTTTCCGATATGTAACGCTAAGGGATGTATAGGAGTTAACAACAATTCCTCAAAGGTTTTGGTAAATAGTCTGTCTGCACAAATCGAAAATGTCGTTCCACCAAAGCTAATCGTCATCGACGATAGCGCCACCATCCCCGGTAATATGAATTCCAAGTAGTTGTTATAGTTACCACTAATCCCTGAGCCTGGTTTGATGGAACTACCCAAACCCAAGCCAAAAGCTAAAATATATATCAGTGGGGATATTAAGCCTGATGCAGCAACTTGTACGATTCTGACACGTAAATCTAACCAATCTCCCCAAAAAATAGTGAGACTATCAGCTAGAAGGATTTGAAGTTGCGAAGTTTTGAACTTCTTGCTTGAGAATAACGCTCTTTGAGATGCCACTTGCTTCTAATTAGTTATTAAAACTTTATTAAATTTTAATTTATATCGTTTAACATATCAATTACTAGGGGTAACAAAAATAACTCATAGAAATACGAAAAATTCCTCTGGGAAAGTTATAGGTACAGGTTTACTCTGCTCATACTTTTCGCAAAATCACAAACATCAAGCTAGCTAATTCAAGCATTATCACTGCATAATTTGTGCAAATTGAATCAAGACGATCTGATAGATATTAAAAATATGCTATAATTGGTTAATAAAATATAGAAATTAAAAATTCAGTTGCTCTATGATTTGCATGTGAAGCAGCACAAAGGTAATAACAATTCCTAATCAGCAAATAAATAAAAGGATTCACCAATTCTTCAAGATGGAAACAATAGCCGACAATGTTGAGATTCTGTCCAGATATCTAGATAAGTTCCTATTTTTATCATTTAAGAAGAATACTGCCCAAGAAATCGCAGACAATTACAGTTAAGAATAGGCATACTGAAAGAGGGAGAAAACTTTAGACCACTCCCTTCCAAATCGGCGTGAAGGTGATTAAGCAACAATGAGACGTAAACCTACTGGTAGATCGGCTACTACTTCTAAACCCTCTATTTTCCAATCCCCAATTTTTAACCTCTTCACCATCGCAATTATGGGAGGGGTGTTGATTTTGGGAATTGGGATTGGCATTGCTTTTAGTTCTACAACCACGTTGGCGCCATCAAATGTGGCTTCTCGTGAATTCATTGATTTGAAAGCACCTAACCCTGAGATTTGTGTGCAGTACGGAGCCAGCGCGATGGTGATGGACGCTAGATTGTTCGTCACTCTCAATCCATTCAATGTGTATGTTGCCCAGCCCAGTATGCGTCCTGGATGTGTAATCCGACAAAATAACTGGGCGCTTTTAGAGCAACGTAAGCTGGTGACTAATGATCAGGTAAGAGATTGCAAAAACCGCCTGAATACCTTTGGATTCACAGGTAACTTGGACAGTGGGCAACCTGATATTAGGTGTATATATCAAAATGAAGCTGCTCAAAACTTATTTACGGCTCAACCAGGAGCAGTTGGAACACCTCAAGAAACTGACAGATTTTAGAGTTGGGAATTGGGCATGGGGCATTGGTTATTAAGTCTTCTCCCCCTGCTCCCCCTGCTCCCTATCTATTCTTAGGAAGGGGTTGACCAAATTCGATCACCTGGGGATTAGGAACATTGAGGATGGTTGGAACTGGAAATTCCGACATACCGAAAGGAGGAATACTATTTAAGTTACCGGGTTGATTTGGGAAAGAAGGAGGGGGAAGAATCAAAGCAGGTTGTTGAGAGGATGTATTAGGAGTTAGGGGAGGTACGGTTACAAAAGGCTGCCCTGAATTATTAGTAATTGTTGAGGGTAGGCCATTTGATATAGGCGGAACTGTGAGTAAGGGCGCTTGTAAATTAGTAGTGGTTACGGGTAGATTAGTAGGTGGATTTTTGGGTGTTTGAGGTTGTTTCTTGGGTAAAGGTGGGGACTTCCCTGGTTTCACGGCAGTAGTTTTACCAGAAATAACCGGACGTAATACCCAGCGAGTGGGGTTTTTTCGCGAAACGGGTTGCAGTTGTATCTGTTTGGGATTTAAAACAGTCCCTGGTGCTAAATCTAGGACAATGCGTGTGTCATTTGCGTTCAGTTGAGAAACACGAATGCTTTTGATTGCTCCAGAATAATTTTGTTGTGTAATAATTTTGCCCAACTTAGTATTCGGTAAATCTACAACAAGCCGAGAGGGTTGGGTAAGGTAGAAATAACGGGGGGTTGTGCCTGCTGAGAGGGTGATTTCGAGTTGCTGTGTTTTTGGGGAAAAACGCCAGTTTTCTAGCTTTGCCACTGGTGTAGCAGCAGTAGTGCAAGTTTCGAGTGCGATCGCAGCACAAAAGCCTAATAGACTGATGCTAAATAGCTGCTTGCGCCATTGGCAAAATTGCCTAGTCTTTAATCCCTGATCCATTCTTTTTATCTGCTCCATAAAACCCATACAATGCGCTCACATTGCTGTTTACTTCGCGCTTCCAATTCCGTAATGCGATTAATCGCGTCTCTCCCCACTCCCCAATTCAATTAGCTTTTTGGGGCACAGCAGTAAATTTCAGAGTTTGTGGAATACCATTTACGGTTAATTGACCTGTCATATTACCTTTATCCACAAGTTGCATTTGAATTGTGACTGAGTTCAGAGGATCATTTTGGGGGCGAGGAATATTACAAAGGATTGATTTACCAACTTTTCCAGATAAATTTAACTGTTGATTTCGGAAAATGCCTGCCAGAGAGTGCTTTTCGTCAGTATCGGCGTTAGCGTTTGTCGGTAATACAGAGGCATTTAAGTAAATACCCGATTGCTGAATGTTTAACGTCAGAGTATCCGATTTTTCACAGTTAGGCAAATTCTCTGACAAAGTTAGACGATACCGACCGTTAATTGGAGGAGGAACTTTAAGATTTGTTTCTCCTTAAGGACTGACAGTTTTAAACAACACTAGCACTGAAGTTATTGCTACTCCGTAAAAAGTTAAAGATTTGAGGTTGAAATGATTCATGAATTTCAACTCCTCAATGTTGACTCTTGACTACTAACTTCAGGAAGCATAGAGGCAAGGTGAGCGGTGGCTTGGCTGTAGCGGCGCGTAATCAGCAAGGAGGAATGACATTGGATAGCTAGTTAATCTGTATATCTTCCCAAGGTTTGGCGCTCGATAGCCCAAGCGCGGCTGGTGCCTGCAATAGTTAGGTCTACACCTTCTGAGGCTTGAATTACGGCTTGGATTGGTTCTGGGGCTTCAATAATTTTGATTTCAATGCGATCGCGTACACTAGTCGGCAATTGCTCCATCATCGTGTGCAGTTCGTAATTCAATTCTTCCTTGGCATGATTTGCTACTATCTGTAATATCTGCAACATACAAGTCTCACGATTAATTAGCAGTCTCTAAGAGCTTGCGTAACGATGGCAAGAAAATTAGTTAATAGGCAGCCAATTTGTAATGGTGCTTAAACGCCACTATATTACAACCACTCCCCACCCCGGAAACGCCAACGGGGAAAGATAATTCGCATCAGGCTTTGTGAACTAATAAAAACTGCTAGCCACACGACAGTATAGTGCAATAAAAAAACTCCTAACGGGAGTTCTTCTTTAGGTAAAGGTATTGGTAAGAAGCCAAACAGTTTTACTCCACAAAACACAAATACTAATTCCCATATACCAGCTAAGAGTTGATAAGCTGCGGGCCAATCCCTGTCCCATCGGAATTTTTGGAAATAGTTATAAAGCACATCCCAACCTAAGCCAAAGATGGCAACATAACTAAGTATCCAAAAATAAACCGAGCTAGCACTAGAACCAATCCAACCTATTGCAAAAGGCAAAGACACAAGTACGCCCACCGTTGTAAGTAATAATAATCGAGTTTGCCAACGACCAAATAAAGTTGGTGTCATAGGAATACTGAATAAAAAATAGGGAAAAGATGTATTTAAAAATTCAGTACTATTGTAGTGCTTTTTGCAAGGGTGGGAGATACGAGAATATTCGGTTAGCCCTAAAGCATCAAGATATTTATCTAATTACGATGGTTTAAGGTGATAATCAAATTTAGAATGGTAAGTTGCAATAGCGTCCCAATTGATTACATCTTCTAGCAAAGCTTGATAACCTAGTGTATTGGGATGAAGACCATCTTCACTTAAGCGTTTAAGCCGCCAATTTTCACCGCGTTCCATCCATTGCTCAAAAATATCTAAATAGGGAATCTGCCGTTTGGTACAAGCAATTCGAGTTGCTTCTTTGTAACGGTACTGATCGGCATGATTATAGTAAAAACAATTTAAGAATGGCATCTTGCCTTCATCTATTGGCACCATGCCCACAAATAACACAGGACATAGTTGCTGTGCTAAATCTAGCAGAGAAGCAATTTCCTTTTCAAACAATGTAAAATCTGTGTAACTTCGACCATCGGGACGCGCCAACCGCGCTGAGTCATTCACGCCTACTGATAAAATAATCAAGTCGGGGACACGATTTCGCAGTTCACCCCGGTGGCGAAATTCAACTTCTAGCCTTTGGGCTACTTGTTGCGTGCGTAGGCGTAGCCCGTCGTAGACATCGCCTCTTACCCCTAAATTATAAAGAACATGACCCGCACTATCCGGCAACATCCACCATCGCCGCAGTTGCTCGATCCAGCCTCCTTTTTCCGGGTCGCCGAATCCATAAATTAAGCTGTCCCCCAGTGCGACAATCTTCATGGGCTGAAAGTCATTTGGTGGTACAGACACCTGCATTGAGGAAGAAGCTAGAAATGTGTGCATTTAAAAACTATATTTTATATCTTTACAAGATTCTATACATTTCTATACCATAGATGCCTATATTTAAAGATCCAAGCATCTATGGTTCTAGTTCTTGATATGGTTGCAAAGTTAATATTGCCGCAGTTGAGCCTCTGAAGGTCAAGTGTCGAGTTGAGAATTTGAAACAAACGGCTAGATGATATCTACAACGCGCTACGCCTACCCACTTTGCCTAATGAGTGTAATAATTGAACCGCAAAGGATACAGAGGAAGAAGGAGCGATCGCACAAATCATTCATACTGGTGAGTATGAAGTTGAAGAAGTGCTATAAAATTGGTTAAAGCATTTACAGCAACCACAAATCGCTCCAGAAAACCATTACAGTCTTTATCACTCCAACTTTCCAGACTAGCTAGGTAGATAAAAAATAAAACTCTCTTAACATTTTCAAAGCTTTTCCATTAACGGACAGGTTTTGTGTGTCAAGAATGGAGCTAAGCGGATTCGAACCGCTGACCCCCTCAATGCCATTGAGGTGCGCTACCAACTGCGCTATAACCCCTTAAAATCCATTGTGCATTATGGCTTAATTCTTAGTACCTTGTCAAGCTTTTTTTAGAAACTAAATCTTTAATATTTTCTCTACCACTCAGCATTCACAACGACACTTGCAACAAATAGGTCATACAGTGCCCCATCAAAAAATAAACCACTAACATGGCAGCAGCAGCCAGAGCAACTAATGTACCAGCCAACATGAGAGAAAATTCTTTACTCTCGTAAGCTTTTTCCATTAAGTGTAGCGACCATGCTACCAAAGCTACATCAAAAAGTAAAATAGGAACCAACATATTTTTTAATATTTGTTAATACTTGTAAAATAATATTAACACCCTTTTCAGGAAGTGTGCCTAACCTCAGATAGATGTCATTAAATAGTAAATTGTGGTTCAAGATAATGTTCTTACTGGCACATTGCGATCGCGCAAATAATTTTTGATTTCTGCTACGCTTAATTGTCCGTAATGTAACAGAGATGCGAGTAATGCTGCTTCAGCTTTGCCTTGGGTTAGGGCTGTGTAAATATGTTCACAATTACCTGCACCACCTGAAGCGATAACTGGAATTTGTACAGCATCGGCAATTGCCCGTGTGATATCGATGTCATACCCAGCTTGGGTTCCATCAGCATCCATACTTGTTACCAGCAGTTCACCGGCCCCCCGTTTTTCAACATCTTGTGCCCAAAGTAGAGCATCTAAGCCTGTATTTTCCCTGCCACCCCGCACATACACATCCCAACCTGGATTCTCCGGGTTATTTCTGCGTCTGGCATCAATAGCAACAACTATGCACTGATTACCAAAGCGATCGCTTGCCCGATTAATCAAGTCTGGATCACGTACCGCCGCAGAATTAATACTAACCTTATCTGCGCCTGCTCGTAACAAAGCTTTAACATTTTCTAAGGTTTGAATGCCACCACCCACAGTCAATGGAATAAAGACCTGTTCAGCAGTCCGGTAAACCACATCTAAAATAGTAGCTCGGTCTTCATGAGTAGCTGTAATATCCAGAAATACTAACTCATCAGCACCGGCTTCGTTGTAAACCTTTGCCAGCTCTACCGGATCGCCTGCATCTTGGAGATTTACAAAGTTAACTCCTTTTACAACCCGTCCCGCCTTCACATCTAAGCACGGTAAGATTCTTTTAGATAACATAATAACTTTTGTACTTCTGGGTAATTGACCGGAATTTAAATTTTAAATTGGCGCGGGTATTTCCAAACGAAAATTTTCACGCGCATGGGGCATTAGGGTTATAGAAAATAATCTGTAACCTGTAACCTATTCCCTTCTTTACTCCCCATTCCCCACTCCCTAGTCCCTAGTCCCTTAAAAGTAGATAGCTGAATTATGGCGATAATCTCCTCGAAAAAACAGCCTCCAGAACCCAACGGAGAACCAAAGCAGCTTCGAGAGTCGGTGAAAGCACCATCCACAGAAAATATTTTGAAGCCTGAAGCTGCTATTGATGAGCAAGAACAGCAAGAAGAAGGTATTCGACCACACCGATTTGCTGATTACATTGGGCAAAAAGATTTAAAGGATGTGCTAGATATTGCCATCAAAGCAGCTAAGTCTCGTGGTGAGGTGCTGGATCATTTGCTGCTGTATGGGCCGCCGGGATTGGGTAAAACCACAATGGCAATGATTTTAGCATCGGAAATGGGGGTAAATTACAAAATTACCAGTGCGCCAGCCCTAGAACGTCCACGGGATATTGTCGGGCTACTGGTGAACCTCAAGCCTGGGGATATTTTATTTGTGGATGAAATTCATCGCCTCTCGCGGATGACAGAGGAAATTCTCTATCCAGCGATGGAAGATTATCGCTTAGATATTACTATTGGTAAGGGTTCTAGCGCTCGGATTAGAAGTTTGCCTCTGTCAAAGTTTACCTTAGTGGGTGCTACAACCCGTGTCGGTGCTTTAACTTCACCATTGCGCGATCGGTTCGGTTTAATTCAAAAACTGCGATTTTACGAAGTTGACGAACTGACTCAAATTGTACTGCGAACCGCTCAATTACTCAAAACACCCATTACAGAAGATGGTGCCACAGAAATTGCCCGTCGCTCACGCGGAACACCACGGATTGCTAATAGGCTACTGAAACGGGTGCGTGATTATGCGGAGGTAAAAGTCTCTGGTGAAATTAATGAAAGCATTGCATCTGAAGCATTGCAACTATTCCAAGTAGATCCCTGCGGTTTAGATTGGACAGACCGCCAGATGCTAAGTGTAATAATTGAACAATTTAACGGCGGCCCAGTGGGGTTAGAAACAATGGCAGCAGCAACGGGTGAAGATACCCAAACAATTGAAGAGGTGTACGAACCTTACCTCATGCAGATTGGGTATTTAACTCGGACTCATCGCGGAAGAATGGCGACTAAGGCAGCATACAAGCATTTGGGATTCACGCCGCCTAATGAACAGTTGTCATTATTGTAATTATAAAGAGTGGGGAGTAGGGAGTGGGGAATGGGGAATAGGTATGGTTATTATCCTTGTTCCCTTATCTCTTTCTCCTCCCTGACTCCCTACTCCCCATCTTCAAGATAAACGCAGGTTAAACCTAGATGATTAAGTTGATTGGTATTTTTCTCAGTCTGTTACTTGTGTTTGGCTGGGGTACTCCAGTCATGGCACAATCTCAACCGCCTATTACTCAAGAACAGTTAAGACAAGGTGATGAGTGGGCAAATCAAGCCTTTACAGCGACGAATCAAGGTGATTTTGCGACGGCTGAAACTTACTGGACAAAAATTATTGATCAATTTCCGACAAATGCCGGGGCGTGGAGTAACCGGGGAAATTCGCGGGTTAGTCAGAATAAGTTACAAGAGGCACTGGCAGATTATAACAAAGCCATAGAACTAGCACCGAATGTCACCGATCCATATTTGAATCGGGGCGCGGCGTTGGAAGGTTTAGGAAAATGGGATGATGCGATCGCAGATTATAATCATGTCTTAGAACTCGATCCTAATGATGCAATGGCATATAACAATCGCGGTAATGCCAAAACAGGTTTAGGAAAATGGGAAGATGCGATCGCAGACTACAAAAAATCTAATGAGATAGCCCCGAATTTTGCCTTCGCTCGTGCTAACTACGCCCTTGCTCTTTATGAAACTGGTCAAAAAGAGCAAGCAATCCGCGAAATGCGAAATATTGCTCGTAAATACTCCAAATTTGCTGATGTGCGTGCCGCCCTCACAGCTGCATATTGGGTAAATGGAAAACAAGGTGAAGCCGAAAGTAACTGGGTAGCAGCTTATGGGCTAGATAGCCGCTATAAGGATATCAACTGGGTAAAAAATATCCGGCGTTGGCCTCCCAGCATGGTATTAGCTTTAGATAAGTTCTTGAAACTCCAGTAAGTGCATCTGCAAATTTTTCCTATAGCTATAGGACAGGTGAAACACCTGTCTGTTTCAACTCTTGGCAGCAAGCATCCACAATATAGGAAATAGCATTGTTTGCCAGTTCTTCTATTAAATCCTTACTGATTGAAGGCTCCGAAAACATAAAATTCAACAGCATTTTTCCCTGAAAAGTTGTAACAGCAGCTCCGAAAATACCTCCAAAAGCTGCCTGTGCTGGAACAAAGCTGATTTCTTCTAGTTCAAACAGACCATAAGTATTAGGAATATTTACTTGACCAATATTAGTAATCGCTACACTAACAGGTGCTTCATGGGGATGGGCGAGTAAGGATTGGACAATTTTATTAAACATCAGCACAATACTGAAGATATCGTCACATCTTAATCCGTCTTCCAGATATTGTTTGACAGCCTTTGCTAAATTCCAGAAAGATGTATTTTTTCCTAAAGTATGAAATGAAGTAATAGATGAAGCCAAAACACCCATATTTTCATCGCTGACTACTGGTTGCAGGCGGTTACGCAAACTCACATAAGAACGACAACTGAGACAAATTTCTGTCATCTCCTCACCATTAATTTTTTTCGCTACTGTAAACATAAAAGCTGCACACAAAGCAGCTTGTACTGTTGTCTTTTCCTTCCTACAAAAATTTATCAGTTTTTCAGTTAGCTGTTCATCTAGCTGTCTGTGAATAACGCTACAATGACGTAGCTCTATAGGTACAAATTTTTCAAAATTCAAGGTTTTTGGTCGATACCAAATCTGCTGTAACTTCAGTCGCAATAATAATAAGATGCCATTCATTTGACCTCGCCATCCCTGCATAGATTTAGGGAACAGTTCTTGTATGGGTGGTAATGGGGGCAAACTAAACACTTGACTGATTGATTCACCAGAGGCAATTTTTTGGCAGTAAGTCAAAATTTCCGAGTGCAGCCTGACTGATGATAAGCCATCTGATATGGCATGATGTAATATTGTGATTAAATAATTGACATTGTTTTCACTTTCCGAACTGACTAATATAAATCGTGCTAAAGTTTTGTGGCTCTCGATTTTCTGGTTCAGCTCTTCTACAAGAACTTCTTGCCATTGCTCCTTATAAAGATTATTAACAACACGTAGAGGAAGTTTGCTCGATCCCATTTCAAAGCGAAGATTGTCCAATGTACCAATAATACGAGAATTCAGACGTGGGTGATGATATTGGATTAAATCGATAGCCTGTCTGAGAATTTCTTCATTAAGAGGGCCGATAATCCGACTAATTGTCGCTATATTGAAAGAGTTAGCACTCTGATTTAGGATTTCCAACGCTTCTTCAATAGGAACAAGTTTTCTATTTATTGTCATAAGTAACTCTGATTGGCTTTGCTATTGAGCTAGTTCCACAGAGTAGCATCTTCTAAGATGTATTAATTAAAATATTGATTATTAAGTAAATAAATAAAAATATTTTTCATCAGACATCCAAGTTTTATCTTGGCTCAGGCTTGAATAGGTAACTTCCGAAGTCAGTAATGGATAAGGCTCCTACAAGTAATAAAATGCTATTAACTTAGCTTTCACTCGAAGGGCGAAAGTGCCAAATGATCGTAATTTTGGCAACAATTTCCTGGGAACGGCTAGGCATTTTATTTTTTGGATTTCCCTAATTGCAGCCAACCCATTAGCTGATCAAAAATTTCATCACTTAAGTTCTACTGTTTTAACTGTAATAGTTCCTGTATTTTAACTGGACTTAACTGCTCGACATTACGCAAAACTACTGCTGCTCCTGCTGCTATTAGTGTCTCACTGTATGCATCACTACGCGCTGCTGTTTCCTGTACATGGGGCGGTAAAACCCCTACACCAAGCCAAGTGTGAGCAGAGTCTAGACCCCGTGCTTTCTCGACGGTATACATATCTGCTACCGTATCTCCCACATACACGATCGCTAATTTTTCCTTAATTCCATTATCTAACTCACGAACTGTAGCGAAAAGTCCAGTGGGGTCAGGTTTCCCTGGTGCATCTTCCATCGCAATCAACACTGGAGATTGCAAACCGAGGCGTTTTTCTAATACATAGTTAGCGGAAGCACGAGTTGCACCGCTAAAAAATCCCCAAGCAATCCCGGCTTGGGTAAGTTGTTCTAAATAGCTAGGTTGTAATAATAAAGGTTCATTACAGATATACCCTGTAAAATTATTTGGGTCTAGGCCGCGGTAACGTGATTGAAAAAAAGCAACGATCGCACTGTAATCTAATTGCAGTTGTTCGCGCGTCTGTTTTTGGGTTTCAAAGTAGCGATAAATTAATTCCTGCGATGCTTCCCAATCGTTATTCCACACGCCTTCAGACTTTAGTTGGTCAATATCCAGTGGGGTTGGGCGATATGCTTGGGTGGTAAAATGTTCTACGGTATCTGCGATCGCCCGGCGATAGGAACCGCTAACATCGCGCACAACGCCATCAATATCGAAAATAACGATCGCTTTTGCAGAAGTTGGTTGAGTCATGGGGTAAGGAAGCAAAAGAGTTTTACACCATCATAATGCGCTCATGGCTCAGGTAAAAAATCGGGGTCAAGGGCTTGCTCTGGCATGAAGGGAGATTTTTCTGGGAAGATAGCGATGTCTAATCCAGTTTCAATGACAGCCAGTCGTCTAGCGGTTTGATAACTTTCGTCAAAAACCTGATCAAAGTAAGGTTTCAAACTCGGACTTTCCTTAAGTGCTTTTTGGACTCGCCTGCGGTGTTCCAGAATTGTGTACTGCCAACTTTTTGAGCGCCTTTCAGTTTGAATTTGATATTTGAGCAGATGCATCAGCAACACTTCCAGATTGCTCTCCAATGCCCGCTTTTCACTTCTGCCCATCGTTTCAATTTCTTCAATCAGGTTGTCTAAATCCAATTGTGTGAAATTCTTTTGCTTGAGCAGTTCTGCGGTGGTTTGAATCCACAGGTAAAAGTCTTGCTCGTACAAATCTGAACCAGATGTTGTTTGAGATTGGGGCAGTTGAGCAGTCATAAGCATCTTTAGTTAGCGCCGACTAAACCTTATGGTAGAGCATTTTCAATCACTGTTTGGTCATTTGATATGGTATTGCGTTAAAATAAGCGATCGCTATCCTAGTTCAGTAATGCCCGGAAATTCCCGGAGGTGTGATTGACCAAGTTTATTTTGAAAATTCTGTGGTTAGACGAAAACGTTGCTCTAGCAGTCGATCAAATTGTCGGCAAAGGCACCAGTCCCTTGACTAAGTACTTTTTTTGGCCCAGAAATGATGCCTGGGAAGAGTTAAAAAAAGAATTAGAGTCCAAACATTGGATTACTGACGTGGATCGTGTCGAGTTGCTTAATAAAGCGACAGAGGTGATTAACTACTGGCAAGAGGAAGGTAGAAACCGTCCAATGGCAGAAGCTCAATTGAAATTTCCAGAAGTTGCCTTTACAGGTAGCGCCTGATATTACAAAATTAGCTAGATTCTACAAGCTGCCACAGCTTGATAGTCTTGTCCCGGCTGCCACTTGCAATTAATTGTGTAACTTTGCTCATAGCAACAGCAGATACTGAGTCTATATGACCAGAGAGAGTAACAATCTCTTCTGCTGTGCTTACTCTCCAAAGTTTAACTGTTTTGTCGCAACTTGCACTTAGGAGTGTTTCGCCATCGGCAGTAAAAGCCACAGCCACCACAGACCAAGAATGGCCTACAAGTGTGCAAATTAGCTGACCAGTGTTTACCTCCCACAATTTAATAGTGTTATTATCACTACCCGTCGCCAAAATTTTTCCATCGGGACTAAAAGCGACTGTCAAAACCGCCCATGCATGACCCGAAAGGGTGCCTAACAAGCTATAGCATGGGCGGTTTTCAAATTCTCTCTGGGAACCTTTTAATACAGGTATCTGCCACAGGCGAATTGTTCTGTCATAACTAGCGCTGGCTAAAAGCTGTCCTTGGGGACTAAATGCTACTGAATTTACCTGTAATTGGTGTCCAGTTATAGTGCAAATTTCTGATGTTACTTATCCCCCGGAAAATTCACAACTATAGGTGGATAACCGTTTTCTGTGGTTGGTTGTGTTTTGGTAACTACTGATTGTGGATGCAAAGGTGTTGGTGTCAATTCACCCTTACCAGTTTGATTCCATAAAATCATGGATAGTAGCCCATCCACTAAGCCGTTATTGCTGCCGTTACTGCCAACTAAGACATCTGGTATCAAGCGGACATTGCGATCGCCTATAATCTGCATTAGTTGCATTGCTGTATAACCTTGTGAACCCAAGGCTTCCACACCAGCGCGGTAGGTTTCAGCTTTGGCATTACCTGTGGCCCGAATACCTTCAGCCTCAGCAATTGCCCGGAGTTTTGTACCCTCGGCTTCACCGTTCGCCTGCTTAATTTGGGCTTTGGCTTTTAGGTCAGCTATATGCACACTCTGCTCCGATTTCACCATTTCTTGCTGGATATTAGCAAGTGCCGTTTCCCGGACAAGCTGCTGCCGTTGGGTTTGCGCCATCTGCTGGACTTCATAAGTCTTGCGTTCTTCTTCAGCAATTTTCCGGTCTGTCTGTGTCTGCATTAGTGATGCTGGTGGCTGAATATCACCAATTAGAGTGTCGATCGCTTGCACATCATAAGCCCGCAATGCTGTTTTAATATACTCAGCAGCCTCAGATTGTCGTTCGCTCCGAGCGGTGAGAAAGTCTAGTACAGTATAGTCTTGGGCTGAGTTGCGGAAATAATTACCGATAGTTGGTTCTAATACATGGTCTACTAGATTTTGCATTGCACCAACGCGAGAAATTACCTTTGGAGCATCTAAAGCACCCACATGGATAATTTGTGCTACTTCCAAATCAAAGGCAAACCCATCACGCGATCGCACTGTTAAAGAAGCCAGTTGAGCATCATAGCTGTGACGTTCGGTGCGATCTGACCAGTTTAAGACGATATTGGTCGTTGGTACTAGTTCAATTTTCATAATCCGAGAATTAATCGGGTGCTTACCAGGATATAGCGGTTCGACCCACACGCCCTTATGTCCAGGATTCACCAAGTTACCGTGGGTGAAGGCTGCACCACTGACATCTTGATGTGCTTTACCCACGAAAGAAATTACCACACCCACATACCCAATGGGAATTTCGGTCATGGGTACTTGCTCAACCTGGACAAACCAAGGGTTCAAGTTCCAAGAACCAGAAAGCAAGGTTTGTTCTTGTAAACCTCGCCGCCCACCGCCATTAATAAATTTCTGACCATTTTGGAAGTTGTCGTGTCCGTCAATTATGGGGCCTGCAAGTTCACCAGCAGAAATTGGTACACCATCTAAAGTAGTGACGATGCCAACTTTGTCAGATGCCAAACTGTACACCCGCAACTGTTCTGGAGTCATGCCATGAGCGCTGGCATTTGCTGCCATGATGACTTTAAACAGGGCAGTGTTAATCCGGTACGTACCAGCCGTAAGAAAACCCATTTGCCGCCCTTTTTCCCCGCCTTGGGTGAGGAATTTCCGAGCATCTTGGAAGTTGTCACAACTGACAATTTTACCCAAAATCCGCTCTGGCGGGTTGGATGCTCCATCTGCTGCCACAATCAAAGCGATTTCCCCTTGGGGAACGACAATTACCGGCTCTTTTTTTACAGAATACTGCCAAGGCCCATAGCCCCAATGCCAGCCAGGAGCTAAAGTATCTGCCTGCAAGCCAGCTTCCCCGTTGAGGGCAATCAAACTTCCGGCGGGGAGTCCGCGCCCGGAAAGGGTAAATTTTCTAACTACAATACCGACTTCACGTTCGCCAATTACTACAAGTCCGCCAAAGAATAGAGGGATAAATATAACGAAACCCCCGACAAGGACGATGGGGATTAGTACAAAAAGATCAATTCCAGCAGCTTGATATTGAGTCTTGCTAATTTGTAACTGAGCAATATTTGGTTTGGTCTGATTTAGCTGGACTGATGCAGTAGTTGTTTTTACAGGCGTGGCATTGGCAGAGTGAATACTTCCAGCGCTCGTCAAAGACGTTGGCGCAGCCATCGCTAACGTTGCTACGATAGATGCTGCAAGACGAGTTAACTTATTTTGTTTACGAGTACCAAGTAAAGATGAAAACCTTTTCATAATCTGTGCCCATCTGGGCAACTAATTAGCTAAGTTAACACTTCACTAAGGCTTGGCTCAATTTCTTAAACTTGGCGTAATTTTTTTAAAATTTAATAAATAATTTGTAGGTTGGGTAATATCCAACCTACAAAGTTGAAATAGAAAGTAAAATTAGACCAAACCGCCAGCCGCTTGAAACCGAGCGCGGGCGCGTTTGAAGGCTTGAGTTGCCTGAATTTGGGCTTGGCGATCGTCTGCTGAGACTTGACTTAGACGCGCTTCTGCTTGGTTGTAAGCAGTACGGGCTTCATCAAGGTTAATTTTGTCGCCACGTTCAGCGCCGTTAACCAGAATTGTCACTTCATTTTCTTCGACTTCGGCAAAGCCACCCAAAAGGGCGATCGCTTCCCAATTCTGATTTTTCGCGCCGCGAACTCGCATTACACCAGTATCGAGGGCGGTCAAAAGTGGTGCGTGTCCAGTGAGGATACCTAGTTGACCAGTAGTGCTAGGCAAAACTACTTCTTCAGCTGGGGCATCCCATACTGTTTTGTCTGGGGAAATTACACGAACGGTTAATGTCATTTGTCTTTTGTCCTTTGTCCTGTGTCTTTTGCAATTTGCCATTAGCCATTAGCAGTTGAACTAATGACCAATGACCAATGACTAATGACTAACCTTTGATTTTTTCAGCTTTAGCGATCGCTTCGTTAATATCGCCAACCAAGTAGAAAGCCTGTTCTGGCAGAGCATCCAACTCACCAGACAGAATTTTTTGGAAGCCTTTAATGGTGTCTTCCAACTTCACATACTTACCAGGAGAACCGGTAAATACTTCTGCTACAAAGAACGGCTGAGATAAGAAGCGCTCAACTTTCCGCGCCCGCGCTACGATTAGACGGTCTTCTTCAGACAATTCATCTAGACCGAGAATGGCGATAATGTCTTGGAGTTCTTTGTAACGTTGCAGAGTTGATTGCACCGCCCGCGCAGTATTGTAGTGTTCTTCACCTACAATGTTTGGCTGGAGCATCGTGGAAGTGGAACCAAGGGGGTCAACTGCGGGATAAATTCCCTTAGATGCCAAACCGCGAGACAGTACTGTAGTTCCGTCCAAGTGGGCGAAGGTGGTAGCAGGTGCGGGGTCGGTGAGGTCATCCGCAGGTACGTACACTGCCTGAATGGAGGTAATGGAACCCTCTGTTGTTGAGGTAATCCGCTCTTGCAGTTCACCTACGTCGGTTCCCAATGTAGGCTGATATCCTACCGCAGAAGGCATCCGACCCAGTAGTGCGGATACTTCCGAACCTGCTTGCACAAACCGGAAGATGTTGTCAATAAACAGCAGCACATCCTGCTTGTTCACATCCCGGAAGTACTCTGCTACTGTTAATCCTGAAAGACCAACCCGCATTCTCGCTCCGGGTGGTTCGTTCATTTGACCGTAGACTAGAGCAATTTTCGATTCGTTGAGGTTCTCGTTATTGATTACCCCAGACTCAATCATTTCGTTGTAGAGGTCATTGCCTTCACGGGTGCGCTCACCCACGCCAGCAAATACGGATACTCCACCATGCTGGGTAGCAATGTTGTTGATCAACTCCATCATGATCACGGTTTTACCAACACCAGCACCGCCGAACAGACCAATCTTACCGCCGCGTCGATAGGGAGTCAGAAGGTCAACAACTTTAATCCCAGTTTCAAACACCGAAGGTTTGGTTTCCAGATCGGTGAATTTGGGAGCAGAGCGGTGGATGGGTAAACTTGCTTCAGCATTTACGGGGCCCCTGTTATCCACAGGTTCGCCAAGGACGTTGAAAATCCGGCCCAAAGTGGCTTTACCAACTGGCACGGTAATGGGAGCGCCTGTATCGGTGACTTCAAAACCGCGCACTAAGCCTTCGGTGGAACTCATCGCAACAGTCCGCACTTGGTTGTCGCCCAGCAGTTGCTGTACTTCAACGGTGATGTTGATTTCCTGCCCAGCTTCGTTGGTGCCTTTGATTTTCAAAGCGTTGTAGATTTGTGGCAATTTCCCGCCGGGAAATTTAACGTCTACAACTGGGCCAATGATTTGGGTAATGTAGCCAATGTTTGTTTTTTCTGCGGTTGTGACCATGCTGCGCCTAATGATTGAAGCTATATTTCAGATACGGTCGGA
>NZ_DASQZC010000021.1:0-3723 GCF_035638895.1 Nostoc sp.
GGCTGGAATTAATGAACTGTAGGGAATTGTAAAAGGAGTTCCAGTCCAGCGTCCCCCCCAACGGATAGATTTAGGTTGCAGTGGGAATTGAACACCAGGATAATGATGGTCATTAGCGTAGTTACCAATTGCGATCGCTTCATATATAGATGCAACTTTACCTCCAGCGATCGGCAAAATATCCTGTTCTCGGACAGTAGTTAGCCCCACTAAGCGGCGGCTTTCCCGGTAATAGGGATGTAGAGCAAAAGCAGTAGGGGTGTGAGGAAATACTTTTTCTGCTAAACCATAGCGACGACCAAGCTGATTTTGGATAAAATGGGCAAAATTTTGGCTGTGCCAGCGAGATTCTTGGATGAATTCACCTCTGGATACATCTGACTCTATCAATCGCCCTACTCCTTCGCCGTAGTCATTGCCACAGATTGGCCAATTCATCATAAATAGGCCACCAGGCAAACGTCCATAATTTAAAAATGTCTCTGCGCCATAGCTATCCCAAGCGCCTGTAAACTGCGATGGATTATAGTTAGGCGCAGATGGAATTTCTGGTGCCGCAGCTACGCCCGTCGTAGACATCGCTTCACCAAAGTCTTGCATAATCACTACATAAGTGGGCGCTTGCACTGGATATCTTTCAGTTAAAGAGTTAAAAGCTACTGGGGCGCTGGGTTCTCCCCACTCAGATTGCAATTCCCAGCCCCAGCGATAGGGTATCTCAGCTAAAGGCAATAAATCTCCCAATTCTGTGCCGTCGAGAATAATTTTGGCTGTGACAGCAAAATCAGCAAAGCGCACACCAGTAATAGAATCACCTTGGCGAAAAACTTCTATTGGCACTTGTCCAGAAATCCAGTCCAGATTTGGCAATTCCTGCACCCAATCTGCAAAAATCTCTGCCCCAATCCGAGGATCGTAACTAAAAAAGCTTACCCAACTGTTATCTAATCCTCCGGGCTGTCGTTGTCGCAATTCCTGTAAAAACGCACCCCATAATCCCGTTTGAAAGGCTTCTAATTCGTTGCCATCGGGTGCGGATACTCCAGCCGAAGTCAGCATTCCCCCCAACCAAGGAAATTCACTCACCAGAATCGTTTTGGCTCCCCGTCGCGCTGCTTGGATAGCAGCCGCAGTGCCACCAGTTCCCCCACCGACAACTAAAACATCAGATGTGTATGTCTGATTAACCATTGCTTATACCTCACTGGAGTTTTGACATATTCTCCCCAGATAGCTTGGCATCAAACAAGATAAATTATCAGGACTTACGCAAAAATCCCCAAATAAATATCAATTTTATAGGAATCGTATTTGATTTTTGAAATTATCTACGTGGGCGGGGAGTGGGGAGTAGGGAGTAGGGAATAAGGAATTAGGCTTTTCGATCTGTACCGAGCTTTTTCATAAATCAAACATTAGTCCTATATATAAGGTTTCTATTTGATTGCGTGAAAAGGCCAGTCGTGTGGGCGGGTTTCCCTACTTAAGGTAACTGGCGTTGTATTGCCACCGAGAATACGGCATCCTTTATTGTCAGGAAAAATCAACTTTTTTATCTAGCTAGATATACTGATTTTGGAAAAATGAGAGAATTTTAAGTTTTGTACTCACCTAGCAGAAAGATTTTAGCAAAGTTGTTATTTTTAATTTATGCATTAAAGAAGTCAATATCAAATCCTTTGATGACAAGACTTACAAATAATTTTATTTTGGCTGGATATAGATAGGATTTGGGATTATATCTAACAAAAGCTTGATATTAAACAGCTATGAAGAAATACATCTCGTATATACAGCTAAAGATAGAGGTTGTTACTATATTTCGTATTTAAACTTAATATAAATAATAAGTTTTTATGAATTGCTAGTATTAAGTAATAATCAAAGTATTATGTTCACTAATTGCTTTAAAAATAATGATAATTTAAGTGTACATAAGGATAGGAATATATCAAATGTTGAGATAGCACTTTTTATAGATCAAATCAAAAGTAATATCTGGCTATTTGGTATTCCATCTTGGCTTTTTGGCATAAGCGATAGAAGCATAGCTGGATTTGCTGATGGTTATTTATCTCCTATAGAAATATTTCAGCTACTTACAGCCTCTTTCTTTTTTCTGAGTTGGCTATATCTCAAGCCTGATGAAAGCTTTAACAGCAATGATTTAGGCCCCAACGAATATCAAGAATATCTCGCTCGGACTCAAGCTAACAAGCTTCAAGTAAAAAAGCTCCACATGATTAGCCAGGAGTATATTTTACCGTTTCCTTATATTTGCCAAATTTATCATTTATTGAATTTAAGGCATTTGGAAACAGTTCATAGCTTTAGCCTTAATAACCTGAAAATTTTTCAAATTAGCCACTTTCAGCCCACAAATACTGGTGGAATAATTAAATTCCAAACAATATTAGATTCGCCGACGAATGCTTTGAGGATTTGGCGTCAACCGATTGTAGAGGTAGATTTAATATTACATACTCCCTACACTGTTGAACTGAGTATTCCAGTTTACAATAACAAAAGGATATTTGTTATATTTCATGCTTTCCCGTTAAATGACTTAGAGCATCACTTCTTTATAGATATTTATAGTGATTTAGAGTGGCCAAAGCCACTCTTACAAATAATATTGCATTTTGCTTCTTGTTTGACACTATTTGAAGATTTGCCCTATCTAAGAGCTTTAGCTGATAAAAATATAGGGCGTTTATTCAATTTAAGTAGGACTTCAAATCACGAGACTGCATTGCTGTTTAAAAGATACGTTGAGCTATATGGTTCGACTGGAGAACCAACTAAATTACTTGAGGGGAGGGACGAGAGTTAGGAGTTAGAGACGTGATGAATCGCGTCTGTACAAACAAGAATTAGGAGTTTGTTTGGTTAAGCGCGTGCTAGTAAGGGAGCAGCAGCTAGTAAGGTTTTGGTATAAGGGTGCTGAGGATTAGCAAAAATGGTTTTTGTCAAACCGAGTTCGACAATTTTACCGCCATTCATCACGGCAATACGATCGCACAAAAATCGAGCTAACCAAAGATCATGAGTGATGAACAAATAAGTTAACTCAAATTCTTCTTTCAATTGCAACATTAAATCTAGCACTTGCGACTGCACGCTAGCGTCTAACATACTTACAGGTTCATCACAGATCAAAAGTTTAGGGTGAGTAATCAAAGCACGAGCGATCGCAACTCTTTGCTGTTGTCCCCCAGACAAATCTGATGGATAACGTTTATAATACACTTCTGGCGGTGTTAACCCAACTTTCTCTAGCATCCACAAAACCTGTTCTTTTGCCTTAACGGGATCTGCTAAATTGTGGATAAATAAAGGATCAGCGATACTTTGTCCCACTGTCATCGCCGGATTGAGACAAGCATGGGGATCTTGAAAAACCATTTGTATTTGTCGCCGCGAGGAGCGAATTTCTTGACGCGACAGTGTAGTTAAATCTTGTCCTAAAAACTCAACTTTGCCACTCGTAGGACGAATTAGTTGCAAGATTGTTCGTGATAGCGTACTTTTACCACAACCTGATTCCCCGACTAAGCCGAGAATTTCTCCGGGATAAATATCCAGGTTGATACCATCTACTGCTTTAATTGTCTGGGTTTGTGTGTTAAACAGTCGTTCAATAAAGTTAGGTTCTATGGTGTAGTATTGCTTGAGTTCACTGACGCTCAAAATTGGGGATTGTTTATTAACAATCGGTAATTG
>NZ_DASQZC010000022.1:0-28526 GCF_035638895.1 Nostoc sp.
CTAGTCGCTACAGTAAACCTTTAAAATCTCTAGCAGATGATTAGGTAGATTGGTATGAGTGAAACTACAGAAACGATTTTCAGCAAAATCATTCGTCGGGAAATCCCCGTTGATATTGTTTATGAGGATAATTTAGCTTTAGCATTCAAAGACATCCATCCCCAAGCACCAGTTCACATCCTTGTCATTCCTAAAAAACCCCTTCCCACATTAGCTGATGCTGAATCTCAGGATCATGCTTTGCTGGGGCATCTTTTGTTAACCGCCAAACGTGTTGCAAAAGAAGCTGGGCTAGAAAACGGTTATCGAGTTGTTATCAACACTGGTGATGATGGTGGTCAGACAGTCTACCACTTACATCTGCATATTTTAGGAGGACGGCAGTTGAACTGGCCGCCTGGTTGATAAAACCATAAAACCTGATGAATTGTGTCTCAAGACGCGATTCATCACTCAATTAAAAACGCTTCCTTCCAAAATTCTGTAAGAATGTCATCATAGTTAAGGTAAAAACATTCTGGAGACAAGACAACGGTTTACGCACGCCCTTTAGCACGGTTAATTGAGCAATTGCAACGCCTACCGGGAGTTGGCCCCAAATCTGCCCAACGACTGGCTTTGCATATTTTGAAGCGACCAGAAGCAGAAGTAGAAGCTTTGGCACAAGCGCTGATTGAGGCAAAAAAGCAGATAGGCTTGTGTTCTGTTTGCTTTCACTTATCTGCTGAACCTGTTTGTGAAATCTGCCGCAATACCAATCGTGACGACAAAACTATTTGTGTCGTAGCAGATCCCCGCGATGTGATTGCGCTGGAAAAAACCCGCGAGTACAAAGGCAAATATCACGTTTTAGGTGGGGTGATTTCGCCAATTGATGGAATTGGCCCAGAACAGTTGACTATACTTGCTTTGCAACACCGGGTGAGTCAGCAAAAACCCCAAGAAGTAATTTTGGCAATTAGTCCCAGTGTAGAAGGGGAGACAACAACACTGTATATCGGTCAGCTATTGAAACCATTTACCAAAGTGACGCGGATTGCCTTTGGTTTGCCTGTAGGTGGTGATTTGGAGTACGCCGACGAAGTGACTCTGGCAAGGGCATTGGAAGGACGCAGGGAGTTAGATTAGGCTTAAATAAACTTTCTTATTTAAAGCCACCTTTCGTTCCTGTTCATCGCCCCACTAATTCTCTTAAAATCACGTTTGCCAGTACGTAAATGTTGAGGCAGTGCCATGTGTGCAAAGAGATTTTGCCTCTGTGTCGCAAGAATCGGGAAAATGGTAGAGTTAAAAGCGATCGCTATGCGAAAAATGTAAATAAGATATGGCTGACCAAAAAGATAAAGCTCAAGAAAAAAACCGCCTTGAACAGCTTCAAGAAGAACAAGGTAACACGGACTCTAAACACTCAGGGGGTGCTGGCGCTTCTGGCGGCAACTCAGGTGCAGGTAAATCTGGCACATCAAAAATTTCTGCCACTGGTACACCTGATGATATCGAAAAAGTTGATCAGGAGTAAAGCTGACTCCGACGACGAGTCAAGTTTTAACTGCGTCGGCTCTCATTAGTAACTAAACTCAACAATGGTGGATTAAATACCTTATTATTTAGTCCACCATAGCGATCGCAACTAACATTATTTACAGTGCTGATACTAAGTAGTTCTGGGAAGAAACCTGAAAAATCTACTAGTACTATATCTTAAACACCAACTGCTGTAGCTCCAGGTAGTCCTGCCTCTGCAAATAAAACTTCTAGCTCTAAGAAGCCAGAATGGGTGGGGAATAAAACAGCAGCTTTAGCAGTAGAACAAATGATTAATTCGGCTTACCTGTAATTGTGAATGCTGCCCAGTAGTAAGGATGATTATAAAGATTTTTATCTGATGCCATTTTACTATTTCTATATAGTTGTGTCGCTAAATAAGTTTGAATTCGTACTTCTTCAGGATGCAGATTATTCAAGACATCTTCATACCATTTTGTTAGTTCTCCAGCAGTTAATTCTTTCAGCCATCGGGTTGCTTCAGCCAAGGCAGTAACTGCTGATTTATTAGGCTGTAATCGTCGGTAAAACTCTATCATCACCAAGGCACTAGCTGAAGATTCTACACTCCAGAGAGTACTTACTACATGAGGAACACCTTGACTCACAAAACCAGTTACTAAACTTACATATTCGCTGCTGATAGTGTGGTTGCTAGTAGTTAAGTTTTCACAAGCAGAGAGGGTAATCAGGTTGTAACTTGCTAGATTTTGTTGGCAGATTTCATCTAGAGTAAGTTTGTTTTCACCTGCTAATGCTAATTCTGATTTTTTGGGTTCAGCCAAGTTATTAATGACATTACCTGTAAAATGAAAGATGTTGTAATTATCAAATAAGGCGTTTTCAACAGTATCTTTCGTGGCTTCTGAACCCTGAATTCGTTGAATATTATTGAACATCTGGCTAACAACTTCCGACTCAAGTTTGGCAAATTTCGGTGTGGAAGAATCTGTATTTTCTGGATGTTCAACACTAAGCAATAATTGATTTTGCCACTGCCAGATATCTTCAGTTCTTATTGATAAACCTATTTGGGCACTAGGTAGATAGGTAACGCTGAAATTTGACTCCACATTCGGCAATTCTTCCGACAATGGGGAAGAAAGATGGAAAAGGGTATGAATAGGCAATCTGTACAAGTCACGGTGAGGAATTAAAACCAGTTGGGTAATGCCTTCGAGTTCCTGTGCAATTGTGGAAATATTCAGAATTTCATACAATTGTGACAGCTTCTGTTCCATATCAACTCGCCAAGAATGCTGGCTTTTACTTTCTTTGTCTTGGGCCGTGGTGCGATATTCTTGGTATTTTTGATGCCAATCTTCTAGCCAACTTTCAAATTCAATTAGGCGTTGTACTGCTTCGGGTAGAGGTAATTCATTGAGACGAATAGCGTCTTCTCCTAAAGGTATTGCCCCAGTATCTTGCATGGGTGTAAATAGGAGTATCGGTGATGGCGCTTGGTCTTTGAGAATAAATGTGTGTAAGGCAACCGGACTAATATGCCAGTAAATAATTGCTGTTGTGGGATTGAATAGTTGTTGAATTGCGCCATAATAAGGCGAGTAAATATTATCATTCCAGCTAGAAAGCAGCCAGTTTAAACAAGCATTTTTACCTTGTTCGGCAATTTCCCAAGCTTCAACTAAATCACCGGACTCTACGGCTAAATCAACTGCCAATTGATCAAAGCCTGCGAATTTCAGGGCTAACTGTTTTTTACTTTCGTCTGAGCGAGTTTCTTCACTCAGCAATTGTCGCAATAAATCTGTACCGCGTTGCAGCAATTCTTGAACTTGTGTTGTTTGTCCCAAACCCATCAGCACTTTGCTTAGAGATTGCAAAACCTCTAGATGCATCTGGGGAAAATATTCTAGTGTGAGGGTTAACAGCGCCTGATGATACTCAGATGCGGCTTTGCGCCAATAATCACGGGGATTAGTATTTTTTTTGCCTTGGTCATAGTAAGTATTAGCGATCGCAAAATGCAATCTACCCCAGCCTTCTGGATGGGTATCTGTCCGCAGATGCTTTAACCCTTCCTCGTAGCTGGCTAGTTTCCCTTCGTAGCCGCCCTGTTGTAAGGCAGGATTTGTCGCTGTGATACTACTCGAAATCTGCAATGCCTCAGCATTGACTAAATGACCGATCGCAGTTCCCCGACCTATCCAAGCTTCCCAATAATCTTGTTTAATTTGCAAAGCATTGTCATAACAGGCGATCGCTTCGGCAAATTGTTCTAAATAAAACAATGCTACTGCCTGATTATACCAAGCTAAGTGGAAGTCGGGTTTAATGGCGATCGTTTGTTGATAGGAGGCGATCGCTTCTTGTCTACGTCCTAAGTTGTCTAAGGCTATACCCCGGTTGTACCAAGCTAAGTAGAAGTCGGATTGAACTGACAGTGCTTTATCCCAGGAGGCGATCGCTTCTGACCATCTTCCTAAATTAAACAGCACTACACCCCGGTCTATCCAAACTTCGTGATAGTCTGGGTTAATTTCTAGCGCTTTGTCGTAAGATATAATCGCTTCTGCAAATTGTTCGCTTACAGCTAGGGCTATGCCACGGTGATACCAGTTTTCTTGGTCTTCTGGTTCCAAATGTAGGGCTTGGTCATAACTAGAAATAGCTTCGGGTAGCCAACCTAATTTCAGCAGTGCCAAACCCTTGCTAGACCACGCTTCTTGATAATCTGGCTTGATTTCTATGGCTTTGTCAAAAGAAGCGATCGCTTCTTCAAAATATCCTAATTCTCCGAGAGTTCCACCCCGGTTGTACCAAGCTTTGTAGAAGTCGGGTTTTAGTTGTGTGGCGGTTTCGTAAGATGCGATCGCTTCATCAAAACGTTCTAAATGGAACAGCGTCAAGCCTCGGTTAAACCAATATTCTGAGAATTCTGGTTGAAGTTCAATGGCGTGGTCATAGGATGCGATCGCGCCTAACAAATCACCTGTTTTCGCTTGGCTTAGACCTTGATAAAACCACCCTTGAGCGTGGGTAACAGGATTATCGCCATGTCGCTCAATTATACCAGGAGAATTGCTGCTTTGAACTGCCAAATTAGAAGCAAGTTGCTGGACTAGATTGGTACTTTGATCCAATTTCACCCACAACTCATCTAATGTATTAGCCACATTTGGCTCTAAATTGGTCAAAGTGTTATCCCAGGTTTCCACTGAGGGAGAAGTTATTAATTCACTTCTTTGTCTAGTAGAGAGCAGATTTGCTCCTGTTGTACTTTGAACAACTTCATTGTGATCATCGAACCTCAGTTGGGTTAATGAGGTGATTGAATCTTCTGCTGCGGGGAGAGGGAAATTTTCGGGTATTGTGGTTTGGGCATCTTCCCTTTCATACTCCAATACCAGTTCCTCTAAATTCGGGGTGAATGTTTCCTCAAAAGAGGCTTTTTCAGGCGCTGACGTTATTGGTTCAACATTTGGCAGATCATATTCCCATAATTGCTCACCTAAGCTGCGGATTAACTCTTGCCCAGGTGAAGTTGGGATAATTTCTTCATTGGTTGTGATTTCTACCACATCTGGTTCATCATACTCCCATAACTGCTCGCCTAAATTGCGGATCAGTTCAAGACCTGGAGTAGTTTCTACCACATCTGGTTCATCATACTCCCATAACTGTTCGCCTAAATTGCGGAGCAGTTCTTCTCCAGGAGTGATTTCTAAATCCTCTTCTGGATAATTCTCCTCATTCTCTATCTGTGTAGGTGATTGCATTAGCCGGATGCCAATGTCATAAGCAACATCTCCAATTCTGCCAACACCAAGTTCCCCCAATTGCACCATCTTTGTTGCTAAAAGAGGATTCGGTGCCGGCGAAGCTAGCAAGCTTTCGCCAAACATCACCAACCAGTCTATCCAGCGTTCAGCCGGAATGCGATTTTCTACCCGTTGCAGATACCTCAATGCCCACTGTCGTCCTCGTGCTTGATGCACGCCTTCTAACAATTGGATAAACAATTGTTCCAGATCCGCATTGGTTAGTTCTGGTAGCATCTCCACCAGATTGTGTCCTCTCGCACCCTTGAGAGAACTACCCTGCTTACTTTCAATAAGGCGCTTTAAAAACCTTCTAAGCGACTGCGATATCCGCCTGAGCATCTGCCACACTATTGGATTTTGTTTTTCTAGATTGTAGCCATCGTTGTGTTAAAAAAATCATCAATTACGTAAAAATCCATTAGATCGGGACAGGGCTTCCGTCGCAGGTTAGCAAAAAATATACAAAACTTCAAGAGTAGAGTATTACAACGTTACAATTCCCCGATTCGACTCTTGATGCCAAGTGGTTAATTTTCTGTTTGCTCTGTAGCCGATTGACCGTCAGGATATAATTGACTGATTAATGCCTGGACAAGCAATTCTGGATCATCTGTCTCAACGGCAAGCTGTTGAGCAATCTGCTGGCGTAAGTTTTCATCCTGCTGCAACATCACAAACAACTCTTCTAGGGTGACAGTTTGGTATTCTCCCTCTGGGGGGTTCTCTGGGGTATCTACTGACTCTGATATGGGTGTGGTTGGCTCAGATGTTATTGTGCTAAAAGCATCTGGTCCTTCATATTCCCAAATAGGTTCGCCTTGATTGCGTGTTAACAATTGCATCCCGATACTATAAGCAACATCTCCGATTTCTCCAATGCTCAACTCACCCAATTGCACTAACCGTGCAGCTATTTCATTATTGGGTGTAGGTGATGCTAGCAATCTGTCGCCAAAGCGCCTTAACCACTCAACCCAGTCTTCAGTTGAAATGCGATGTTCAATATTATGCAGCCACTTTTGTGCCCACGCTTCCCCTCGTGCTTGATGTACTCCTTGCAACAATTCGTTGAAAAGAAATTCCAGATCGGTATCGCTTAAGGGTGGCGCTGGTTGTTTTGGCACATTTCCTCTAGATTTTGAGGCAGTCTGTTTTCCACCGAACAAGCTCTGAAAAAGCTTTTTGAGCCATTGAAATAGCCGCTTGAGCATCTGCTGCACCATCGAGTTTTGCTTATCCTAAGATTGTAGCGATCGCACTGGACTATGACGCTAGTTCAGTTATTAAAATTCTTTGGGCATTTGTTATTTGTCAATTTCTTCCCCTGCTCCCTCATCCCCCACTCCCCACTCCCCTAGCTAGAACAAATGTACTAAATGATATGCTATAATTCCAATACTTTGATATTGAAATCATAGTAGAAGATAAGCTTTGGTTACTTGCTTTCCTGAGTGCCAAAATTTACGGCATTAGTTGAGCGCAGTAGCTCTGGCAATATGTACAAACCAAGCAGGTACAAGAGTCTAAAATAATTGAATCCTAAACTCGACTCGGTGCTACTAATTACCTTTGAAAGGCATTGAAGTCTATATTTCCATGTCTTACGAACCCCTGCACCACAAATATCGCCCCAAGAGTTTTGCTGAACTAGTGGGGCAAGAGGCGATCGCTACCACCCTCACGAATGCGATCGGCACATCCAAAATCGCCCCCGCCTATTTATTCACTGGGCCTAGAGGTACGGGGAAAACTTCTAGTGCCCGGATTCTGGCCAAATCTCTCAATTGTCTCAAAAGTGACAAGCCCACTGCTGAACCCTGCGGCGTGTGTGAAGTTTGTCAGGGGATCACCAAGGGCTACGCCTTAGACATAATTGAAATCGACGCTGCCAGTAATACTGGTGTCGATAATATCCGCGAGTTGATTGAAAAAGCCCAGTTTGCTCCTGTGCAGTGTCGCTATAAGGTTTATGTTATTGACGAATGCCACATGCTCAGTACCCAGGCATTCAACGCGCTATTAAAGACATTAGAAGAACCACCAAGACACGTAGTTTTTGTGTTGGCAACAACAGATCCGCAACGGGTTTTACCAACGATTATTTCACGCTGTCAAAGGTTTGATTTTAGACGCATTCAGTTAGAAGCGATGGTAAAGCATTTAAGTGCGATCGCTTCTTTTGAAAATATTCATATTTCACCCGACGCACTAACCCTGGTAGGCCAACTTGCTCAGGGAGGGTTACGAGATGCCGAAAGTCTACTCGATCAATTGGGTTTGTTAGCAGGTGAAGTGACACCGGATAGAGTTTGGGATTTGGTGGGGACAGTAAGCGAACAGGATTTGCTGGCGCTTTTAAATGCGATCGCTCAAGATAAACCCGAAGCAGTTCTAGACTGTACCCACTACATTCTAGATCGTGGTCGAGAACCGCTAACTCTTCTGCAAAATCTCGCCGCCTTCTACCGCGATTTACTCATTGCTAAAACCGCACCCAATCGCCACGATTTGGTTGCTTGTACTCAGCAAACCTGGACAGCGTTGGTTGAGTTTGCTCAATACTTCGATATGAGTGTGATTTTGGCAGGACAAAAACACTTGCGAGAAGCTGAAGTGCAAATTAAAAATACCACCCAGCCGCGTTTGTGGTTGGAAGTAACATTACTAGGATTATTACCCAGTGCGACAAATATTCAGCCACAAGCCCCAAGTGTCACCCAGCGAGTCAACACACCTGTTGTATCTCCAAACTATCCTCCAGCAGTTACCCAAAATCATGCAGTCTCTCCCTTACCGGTAGCTGAACCGCAAAAAAATCATAATTCTGCAAACAATCATGTAGCGGCTGCCCAAAATCAGCCCGTGGCTTCATCTTCTCCAGTTGAACGGCAAACAGATCACAATTCTGTTGCTAACTCCCTTCCACCACCAATCCCAGAACCAGAATCTGTACCTATATCACCTGCGAACGTTGAACCAGTAACTTCAGAAGTCGTTGAAGAAGCACAATATGACTTAACTCAAGTTTGGCAACAGGTGCTTGCTAACCTCCAGCCAAAATCAAGGCAAGAAATGCTGCGTCAAATGAGCCAACTCATCGATTTCGATGGTGTTGTGGCTCGAATTGCTATCAAACAGGCATGGTATGACAAGGGAAACAAGGGAAAATCTTATCTACCGATGATTACGGCAGCTTTCCAGCAGACTTTCCAGCGTGAAATCCAGATAAATATAGAAAAAGGAACTTCTTCAAATTCTACCTCAGCCAAAAAAAATCCTCCCCCAAAAGACTCTACTCGCCCTCAGCAGCCACCAACTCCCAGTTACAACCAGCAAATTCCGTCTCCAGCACCAGCACCACAGGCAAGCAATCCACCACCAGCAACAACACCAGCACCACTAAAAACTGAGCCGACGGTAAGAAATGGAAATGGGGTAAATGGAAATGGGACAAATGGAAATGAGGCAAATAGAAATGGGATACAAGCTTTGCCTCCACCCCCAAAACAAACGCCCGCACCTGATTGGGAACCTGACGAAGTAGCGATCGCAGCTCAACGTTTAGCAGTATTTTTCAACGGACAAATTATCCGTTTTGCAGATGATTTCCCAGAATTCTCCGATTCTATGGCTACACCTGAGTGGGTAGAGGAAGCAGAAGTTGATGATGAATAAAAAAATGCAAAATTACCAAAAATAATTTTGCATTTTTAATTTTTAATTTAAAATTTTGAATTCCCCAAAGGGGCTATTCTCCATTCCCCGTATGCAAAGTTTTCACCCATTTTAGGCGCTTTGGTCTTACCGACATCCGGGCAGTAGTACTGCTCATGACGACTAACCAGTGCAACATATATAAACTGCCACGTAGGGTTTGCACCAGCATCAGAAAATATGTAGAAGGTGGGAATTTCGGATCTTGACGTACCCGCCTTAAACCTGTAAACATCCCTACCATCGACATAGAAATGGACAAGCCTGTGATGGGGCTTAATATTGGTGGACGATGACGAGCGATCGCCATTAATAAATCTGGGACTGCTGCTGTGGGTAAGATATACATAATTAGCATAAAAATCAGCAAATCCCAGCTTTTGCGCCATCCCATCCGGTTTTTGAGAATTAAATCCCAATAATCTAAATAGCGTTGATAACCGCCTTCTGCCCAACGGTTGCGCTGATGCCAAAGTGCGATCGCACTTGTCACTCCTTCTTCTTGCACTGCTGGATGGAAAACACACTCAATATCCCACTTATCCAAATGTAAGCGGATTGTCAAATCCAAATCATCGGTAATGGTTTCTTCATTCCAGCCACCGCAGCTTTCCAAGGCTGAACGCCGGACAAATTGACCATTGCCGCGCAGTTCGCCAATGCCACCAAGGGCAGTTCGCTGTTGCTGAAACCAGGTATCAAGTGCCATTTCGGCCATTTGACCCTTAGTCCAAAAGTTTGTTTTAGCGTTGGCGATCGCTTTTCGCACCTGCACCGCCCCCACCTTTTCTCTTTGAAATAAAGGTATTACCTGTTGCAGTAAATCTGGTGTTACTTGGGCATCAGCATCAAATACTGCTATAATATCGCCCTTTGTCAGAGGTAGTACCTGATTTAACGCCCCCGATTTGCCACCAGTAGCTTCTGCTGAACGCCTTAGTACTTTCAGTTGCTCATGTTTCTGTTGGAGTTCTGCTAATAAACGTGGCGTGCTATCAGTGCTGTGATCGTCAATTATCCATACTTCGTATTGCCCACCTGGATATTCCAGATTACAAAGATTTTTAACTAATTTAGCAATTACCGCTTCCTCATTTTTCGCAGCCACTAATACAGAGACAGAGGGCAAATCTCCCTGTATTTCTTTTGGATAACGACGGGATTTAGTAAACACTACCACCAAGGCATGAAATCCTAGAATAGTGGTCAGTCCTAGAATAAATATAGAAGCCCAAGAAACTAAATGTAGAGCGATCGTGCTACTCCAGACGATAGTCAAGACTAGAGCCGCTTTGCGTCTACGACCTTGAAACCGGGGTGTTAGAGACACAGGATCTGTCTCTAACACCGACTCCTCATTTGCTGATAGGTCAGACAACAAGGAGTTGAGCGGATCAAGCTCTTGATAAGAATCTTCTTCGGGCCAGGAATTCGCTGGCATAGGTTAGGTTGCTTGATTCAAAAATCAGTATTTGTCTACAGTTAGTAATTTTACGGACAAATATCCCTAAGCTACTTTTCCCGATATTAATCGGAATGGGCAAACTGCAATACCCGCTATCCCTAAGCCAAAAGCCACTGGGACTACCTTTGTTGTCACTGCTACTTTGCGTAATTATCTCGCATTAACCACCTTGCTACTCTTAGACAGAGGCTTGATTCCTTTGATAGCCATTTAGGCAGGAAGCTTGTAGAGTGAGACTTTCTTCAATTAGAACTCCGATTTGGGCAAAGTAATAACAAGGTAGCAGCAGCTCGATGTTGGGAGAAACAGCAATAATAACATCCACAACTTTACAGTGCGGATTTTTAGTGTTATTTTCCCCAACGTTGATAAAAGTTAATGCAGCCTCATTCTAACCGAAATTTTAATATTTCTTAGCAGTAACTTCATTTTTGGGCATGGGTAAAGAGGCAGAGGGGAAACTCCCGCTCCCTGCTTCCCTTGCCCCCTCATCCCCCACTCCCTACTCCCCACTCCCCATTCCCACTATGTGCTTTAAATACATCTTTTGGGAATACTACTAACATCCACTAATGTCCCCAGTTGGCATATTTAACAATGTCTATTGACCAACTCCAGCTCCAGCCTGCCACTCAACAACAAGCCAGTGTTTATTTACCTTATGTTCAGGGCACTAAACGCAATTTTTTACCTCTTGCCATTAGCCTTTATCAAAAAGGGGTCTTGGAGGGACAGAGGAAGATAGAAGGTAGTGAACATGTTCCCTTTGTCGCCTCTTGGAATGTTGCGACTTTACCCTCAGACTTAACCCGTTGCCGAATCCAGTTTGATGGCAATGCTGACCTGAGTTACGAACTGATGATGGCTAGTTTCGAGTTTATTAATTTTTTAATTGAAGTTATGGACAATTATAAACGTCATCGTGCAACCGATTTTTCACAACCGTTTTATCGCAAGCTACTGCGTATAGACGATTAATTAAACTCAGCCGGACTTTTGTAAGTTCGGCTTCTCTTTAAACTCAAAATCTCAGAAGCCTAACCTTCATTCCAATGCACTGAGATTCATTTAAATTTTTTCTCCAGCATGATTTATTATTTCCAAGCTTATGATGTAAGTAACTACGCAAAATTAATTACAGTCATTGCGAGCGAAGCAAAGCAATCCCAGCCCTTGCGATTGCTTCATTTCGCTTCGCTGCATTCGCAATGACATTGTGTAATTAATTATGTTTACCTACTTAAGTAAGTTTCATAGACAACAAAAAACCTTATTAGATCGCTATTTTTATTCTTGCTTGCGATCGCCTTATTACTTAGCAGGTCTGAGTAGAGCCAACCAACTTGACCATTCACCTCAACTTTGTACTAAAGTTGTTCAGCAGTATTTGCCTGTTCACTAAGAATCGTTACAGAAGTACCATTTGGAACCTTGGCTAAAACAGCTACCTCCGTACTTGGATAACTTCGTAGATTCGCGTAGCCATCACTTGCTTGAACAATCCGAGTTGAAGATGAGGGTTTATCAGCTTTTTAACTACTATTGAACTTCCCACAGGTGTTTAACAGTAAACAGTTATCAGTTAAATCCTTGGGTCTAAGTCCCCCACAAAGAAGGTGGTATGCGTTGGTGGTGGGTTTAAACCTACGCCGATACGCTTTGATAACTGATAGATAACTGATTTAATATGCTTACTAGTTATATTACTTGCAGTAGACAGTCCAGCAATCTACCATTCATCAAAGAACTATTAGATTAACAATAGAAATATAAGCAGTCTAACCAAAGCAGGTATAGGGTAATGGTGCGATTAAAACCGTGGCAGTGGGTCGTCTTAGCAATCCCGATCGCGTTTATTATCATTTTCTTACTGGTATCCGCCGGTTCGCAAATTCATGCGTGGGGCATTAATTGGATTTGGGGTGTATTCACCCTTTTATTCGTTGGTTGGCGTTGGGTATTGGTGAAATGGACTCAACCTGCTGTTAACCAAGTAGAAGCTGTATTAGCCCAAGTCCAAGAAGAACTAGAATCCAAAGCAGAGGATACAGTAGGGCTACCAGTGGGAAGTGATGTCACAAAGCTTGCAGAAGCTGCCCTTCAAGAGATTCTGCAAGCAGCACAAAGCGATCGCCCGATTTGGGAAGACTGGCAAACTTTTTGGACGCGATGCCAAGATTTAGTCGTAGCGATCGCTCATATTTACAATCCTCAAATTCAATATCCGCTACTGAACATTTACGTCCCCCAAGCTTACGGGTTGATTCGGGGAACAGTTGATGATATGGATCGATGGATGCAAAAGTTATCCCCCGTCCTCAATCAGGTAACGGTTGGGCAAGCATACCAAGGCTACGAAGTCTATCGGAAGTTAGAGCCATCGGCTCGGAAATTCTGGAAAGCTTGGAACTGGGCACAGTGGGTTTTAAATCCAGTGGCGGCGGTGGCCAAACAAGCCAGCAAGGGTTCTAGTAACCAGGCAACTCAGCAATTATTGGGGAATTTGAGTCAGCTATTTCGGGAAGCTGCCCTGAGAAACTTATGCCAGCAGGCGATCGCTCTTTACGGACGTACCACATTACCAGTTTCAGCAACCGTAGTTTCTACACCAACTCTACCCAAGGCAGAAACCCAAACACTCCGAGAAATCCTGACTCAAGCCGAACCAGCCGAGGTAGTTGAGCAAAAACCCGTGAATATTCTGCTGGTGGGGCGCACGGGGTCAGGTAAAAGTAGCCTGATTAACACGCTATTTCAGGCGGATCTCGCAGCCGTTGATGTTTTACCCAGTACCGATCGCATTCAAAATTACCAATGGCAGGCTGAAAGTGGGGAAACCCTAACCCTTTGGGACACTCCTGGTTATGAACAAGTCAACCGTGCCGATCTCCGAAATCTGGTGCTTGATTATGCTATCAACGCAGATTTGCTGCTGTTAGTCACCCCTGCCCTTGATCCTGCCCTGCAAATGGATGTAGACTTTTTGCAAGACATCAAAGCAGAAGTTGCAGATTTACCTGCGATCGCGATTGTCACTCAAGTAGATCGTTTGCGTCCGATCCGCGAGTGGCAACCCCCCTATGATTGGGAATGGGGTAATCGCCCAAAAGAAATTGCTATTCGAGAAGCCACCGAGTATCGTGCCAAACTGCTGGGAAACTTTTGTAATCTAGTTGTGCCTGTGGTTACAAGCGACAGCAAAACAAATCGAGCCGCTTGGGGAGTAGAGGCGCTATCGTTGGGATTAGTAGATGCGATCGCACCATCCAAGCAACTGCGTCTCGCCCGATTTTTGCGTAACCTTGAAGTCCGCACCGTCGCTGCTGCTAAAATTATCGACCACTATACCTTCCAAATGGCGACAACACAGGGACTAACGTCATTGCTCAAAAGTCCCGTTCTCCAGTTTGTTTCTACGCTCTCAACCGGATCTCCAGCCTTAGCATATATGCTGGCAGAGCAAATTCCCGTGGAACAATTGCCGATTGTGATTGGCAAACTCCAAATGGGATATGAGCTTTTCTTACTCTTGAATACAGCTAACCCTAACCCGCTCAACTTTGAATTGCTATCTCTCTGGCCGTTATTGCTGGAAAATTCCGCTTCACCCGATCGCAACGCCTGGGCATTTGGTCACGCCCTAGTGGAGTACTGGACTCAAAATTTGACGGTTGAACAACTGCGAGAGCGATTTGAGTATTATTTGGCGATCGCCAAATAATTTGTCTACATTAGCAATGTCTACAATGGGCTATACCGGAGCATCTTTCATTCTCACAAGTTGAATTTGCTATTACAGTACATTTACGAATAATCGTTTTATAAATTTACAAGATTTATACTCGTAAAAGGAAAAACGAAAAATGCGATAACAGGACGTACTCTTAAGATCAAAGTTCAGATTACGATTAAGAGTAGGTGTCTGCTGAAACCTACCCGCCTTACCTGAGTTTTTACCCAGACATCCCTTTTATTCGGAGTTATTTATGAACAATATATTACAAACTTCCATCCCACAAAAACAGAACTCACATCAGAGTTATAGTATTTCGTCTTACAATAGACTGCTTTTGGTTGTGAAGGATTTGGCTTGTGTACGGACTATTGAGGAAATTATTGAGATTGTGCGTTTGGCTGCTCGCGATCTAACTAATGCTGATGGGGTAACTTTTGTACTGCGGGATGGTGAATGTTGCCATTATGTCGATGAAAACGCGATTGGCCCACTTTGGAAAGGTATGCGTTTTCCGCTCAGGGCTTGCATCTCCGGTTGGGCGATGCTCAATAAACAAGCAGCCGTGATTGAAGACATTTACCTGGATGCTCGAATTCCTATTGATGCTTATAAAGTAACTTTTGTCAAAAGTTTAGTGATGGTTCCCATACGGATTTCTGATCCACTGGGTGCGATTGGAGCTTACTGGAGTACACAACACCGAGCCACATCCGAAGAGATAGAACTGCTTGAGATTTTGACCGATACTACAGCAGTTGCGATCGCCAACGTTCAACTTTACCAGAAACTGACGAACCAAAACGCCCTGAAAGACAAATTCATTGCGATGCTAGCTCACGAGTTGAGAAATCCCGTTGCTCCCATCTCCAACGGGGTTCAGCTTCTCAAGTTGAAGCTAGGCGAGACTGGTGCAGTCGGACAAACAGTTTTAATGATGCAACACCAGATTAAGCACCTCTCGAAATTGATCGATGAGTTACTGGATGTATCGTCCATTACTTATGGGAAGATTTCATTAAACCCGGAGAAGGTTAATTTGGTGGAATTGGTTCGCCAGAGTCTCAATGACCATGCACAAGCAATAAAGAGATCGAACCTTAACGTAGTACAAGACCTACCAAACAAGCCTCTGTGGGCTTATGTTGACCCGACGCGGTTCTTCCAAGTCTTTGGCAACCTTCTTGATAACGCTTTAAAGTTTTCCCAACCAGATGGAACGATCTGGGTGGATCTCTCATTTATTCCAGGTGAAAATGGCTTAGGCAATGTAGGGGTTCTATCTGTAAGAGACTCAGGTATAGGGATAGATCCGACAATCTTACCAGAACTATTCGAGCCGTTTACCCAAGCTGATCGCAGTTTAGACCGTTCGAGGGGCGGGTTAGGTTTGGGATTATCGGTAGTAAAAAGTCTTGTGGAACTTCATGGTGGTCATGTTGAAGCCTCAAGTAGAGGAATCAATTTGGGAGCAGAATTTAAAGTTACTCTCCCAGTATGCGAAGAGATTACAGCTTGGCATAACGACCCGGAGATTATAGAAGCGGCTAAAAAATCGTTAAAGATTTTAGTCATCGAAGATAACGACGATTCAGCCATAACATTAAAAGCAGTGCTTGAGCATTTTGGGCATGAAGTTTCCATAGCTAATAATGGAATTTCAGGGATAGAAACTGCAAGAGAGTTTGAGCCTCATGTGATTATTTGTGACATCGGACTTCCCGAAATGAATGGATTCGCCGTTGCACAGGAACTGAGTAAAGACTCCAAATTTACTCACTCAATTCTGATTGCACTCACCGGCTACGGTGGCCAGGAAGATCGGGAGCTGGCGCTTAAGTCTGGTTTTAAATGTCACTTGACCAAGCCTGTAGACTTTGACATACTTGCGGCAGAAATTGATCAATACTTTCTCATGAGTAGCAAATATAGCAATCCTAAATGAGTTGTAAAAATCGAGAGACTCAGATCCCCGACTTCTTTGAGAAGTCGGGGATCTTATTTATTGTTCATGAATGATTTAGGACTGCTATATACTTGAAGAAGAATTCAGAATTTAGAAATCAGAACTCAGGAACAAAGCTGGAAATGCTCTGCGGCTTCACAAGAGGCAGCAGCCCTCTTTTGAATTTATTCCCAGCCTGGAGGCTAGGAATGAAGTGACACAAAAATTTAGGCTTTTATTAGTAGCACCCCATCAGCTACAAAGCCATTTTAATCACGAATTATGAATTACGAATTACGAATTAGAAAGTCACCACACTCCGAATTGATTCACCTTTGTGGATCAATTCAAAAGCATCATTAATTTGCTCAATCGGCATCACATGGGTAATTAAATCATCAATATTTATCTTACCTTCCATATACCAATCAACAATTTTTGGCACATCTGTACGTCCTCTCGCACCACCAAATGCAGAACCTTTCCAAACGCGCCCAGTTACTAATTGAAAAGGACGAGTGCTGATTTCTTGTCCAGCACCAGCAACGCCAATAATCACACTGACACCCCAACCTTTATGGCAGCATTCTAATGCTTGACGCATAATTTTGACATTACCGATACATTCAAAACTGTAATCAGCACCGCCTTTTGTTAAATCAACCAGATAGGGAACTAAATCACCCTCTACTTCTTGGGGATTGACAAAGTGCGTCATGCCAAACTTTTCGGCTATTGCGCGTTTGCTGGGATTAGTATCCACCCCGACAATCATATTTGCCCCTACCATCCGCGCCGCTTGGATGACATTTAAACCAATACCACCCAAGCCGAAAACCACAACATTTGCTCCCGGTTCCACCTTGGCAGTATTGATGACTGCACCAACACCAGTAGTCACACCACAGCCAATGTAACAAACCTTATCAAATGGCGCGTCTTCCCGAATTTTTGCTAGGGCGATTTCTGGCAGCACCGTATAGTTAGCAAAAGTTGATGTACCCATATAATGATGAATCATCTGTCCATCAATGCTAAAGCGACTAGTGCCATCAGGCATGACACCGCGTCCTTGAGTTAAGCGAATGGCTTGACAAAGATTCGTTTTGAAACTCAAACAATATTCGCACTGGCGGCATTCGGGAGTGTATAGGGGAATTACATGATCCCCTGGTTTGAGACTGGTGACACCAGCGCCTACTTCCACTACCACACCAGCACCTTCATGCCCCAAAATTGCCGGAAACAAACCTTCAGGATCGTCACCAGATAGGGTAAAAGCGTCGGTATGGCAAACTCCGGTGGCTTTTACCTCAACTAACACTTCGCCTGCTTTTGGTTCCGATAGTTGAACGGTTTCAATTGTCAACGGCTTACCTGCGTTGTAAGCTACTGCTGCTTTAACTTGCAACATCAGCCCTCCTAATATAGTTATTTAAAGTTATCCCCACTGCTCAAGCATGAGGATTTTTTCACTTAAACATATTGAACGCATGATACACTTTTGTATCACTTCATCATATCTACTAAACGCGATCGCCCCTATAACGATAAATATTACTTTGTTAAAATATCATTCTCTAGCTAGATTGGTTAAAGGCGGCAACTGCTGTTTTGACAAAGATGTAAACTGGATGTCAGCAGCAATACCCCAATAATTTGTCCACCCCTCGATTAATACATTTTGTCACAGCTTATGAACCCTGCCCTAACTCAAATTGGCGCTCAAATGTCCAACCTGACTGGCGTAAGAGCAATCATGAAGGATATTATCGAAACATTACGAGGGGGTGCAGGGCAGCAGTTTATTAATTTGAGTGCTGGTAATCCGTTGATTTTGCCAGAGGTAGAAAAATTATGGCGGGATTGTACTGCACAGCTTTTGGCTAGCCCAGAATATGGTGAGGTAGTTTGTCGCTATGGCTCAAGTCAGGGCTATGCACCGTTGGTTGAAGCGATCGCTAACGACTTTAACAAACGCTACGGGTTAAACTTAAGCCAACGCAATATCCTCATCACCCCCGGTAGTCAAACCCTCTACTTCTACGCTGTGAATAGCTTCGGTGGCTACACGCCTAGTGGCGAGTTAAAACAAATCGTTTTGCCCCTCAGCCCTGACTACACTGGTTACGGCGGTATCTGCTTAGTTCCAAAAGCGTTAATCGCTTATAAACCGACTCTCGATATTGATGAAGCCGCCCACCGATTTAAATATCGCCCCGACTTCAGCCAACTGTCGATTACAGAAGATACGGGTTGTGTCCTCTTCTCTCGGCCTTGTAATCCTACTGGTAACGTCCTCACTGATGATGAGGTGAAAAAGATTGCCGCCCTAGCTGCGCCTTATAATCTGCCCGTGTTTATTGACTCAGCTTATGCCCCTCCCTTCCCGGCATTGAATTTTACCGAAATGACACCAGTGTTTGGTGATAATATTTTACACTGCATGAGTTTATCAAAAGCTGGATTACCAGGAGAAAGGGTTGGTATTGCCATTGGGGATGAAAAGTGGATTGAAGTGCTGGAGTGTTTTCAAGCAAATATTGGTCTTCATTCTTCACGTTACGGCCAAGCGATCGCAGCTTATGCAATCAACTCTGGCGCTTTAGGGGAAATTTCTCACACTGTCATCCGTCCCTTTTATCAAAATAAATTTACTGTTTTAGAAACCAGCTTAGAACAAGCGATGCCCAAGAATTTACCTTGGTTCCTCCATCGCGGTGAAGGAGCAATTTTTGCTTGGTTGTGGTTACAAGATTTACCCATCAGTGACTGGGAATTTTACCAGCAACTTAAGCAAGTAGGTGTGATTATTGTCCCAGGAAGTAGCTTCTTCCCCGGTTTAGAGGAAGAGTGGGCCCACAAACACCAATGCTTCCGCATCAGCCTTACAGGCACCGATGAAGAGATTGCCACTGCTATGCAACGTTTAGCAAAAGTGGCTGAGGAAGCTTATAAAGGTGCGGCGGTGACTGCCTAGTAAGGAAAATAGAAATGAAACACGAAGAAGCAAACAAAGAGATAGGGAGCAGAGGCGCAGAGGCGCCCAGTAGCAGAGGAGGAAGAGGAAAATCAAAAAAGTCCAATCCCAAATCCCCAATTCCCAATCCCCAATCCCCAGTCCCCAATCCCCAATCCCCAGCCCCCAATCTCGATAATTGGCTAGAAATTGGCACAATTGTTTCCCCTCAAGGGTTGTCTGGGGAACTACGGGTTTATCCTGTATCTGACTTCCCCGAAAGATTTGAGGTGGCGGGAAAACGTTGGTTGTTGCGTTCAGGTGACACAGAACCGCAACCAATCGAATTATTAACAGGACGTTATATCAGTAACAAAAACTTGTATGTGATCAAATTAGCTGGCGTGGAAAATTGCGATCAGGCGGAGGCGTTGCGTGGTTGTAAGTTAATGGTTCCAGCAAGCGATCGCCCCCAGTTAGGCGAAGATGAATATCATGTCCTCGATTTGATTGGCTTGGAAGTCTTCATGCAAGCATCTGGCGAACTCGTTGGTACGGTGGTAGACATCATCCCGGCTGGCAATGATTTGTTAGAAGTAAAATTGCACCCATCTTTTGCCACTGACAAAAAGCAAAAGACTGTTTTGATTCCATTTGTGGAAGCGATCGCACCAGTAGTAAACTTGAAATCCAATCGGATTGAAATTACGCCACCGCCTGGGTTATTAGAAATTAATAATTAGGTCATTCCTTAAGATGCCCTAATTAATCTTAATCTCCGGTTTTTTCTTGGCAACTTGCGTTTAAATCAAAACTTTGACATTCTGTAGCTTCCAGTAATTGCCTAACCCTATTACCAGGCTGACAACTAATTAAAGTTGCCGCCATTGCAGCAAGTGTAATAACAGTAGCTAGTCCCAACAAAGTAGATCGTTTTCTAAGTATTATTTTCTTGATTAAAGTATCTATCTTGGTGGCAGTACCAACAACTTGAATTGGCCCAAGTGCTTCCAAAGCAACAGCCGCATTAGCATAACGACGTTTCCGTTTGCGTTCCACCATTTTACTCAACCACGACCGAAAACGCGGACTAATTTGAGGAACTAATTGCTGAAAATTAAAGCAATAGTTATCATCAATTAATTTTCCAATCTCAACAGAACGAGTATTAGTAAGTAAGCAAATCAGTGTTGCTCCTAAACTATATAAATCTGATGCTTCAGTTAGGGAATGACCAAACTGTTCCTCTGGTGGCATAAAACCTGGAGTTCCGGCTACAAAGCTACTCAAAGCTACTTTTGCACCCTGTATCCTAGCCAAACCAAAATCAACCAGATAAGCATTGAGTTGCTCATCAACCAAAATATTCTCTGGCTTAATATCACGATGAATAATTGGCGGAATTTGCTTTTGAAGATAAACCAAAATCTCTAAAATTGACAAAGCAATTTGCTTTATTTCTTCTGGATTAAAGCTGCTCGTTAAGCTTAAAGATGGGGCCTTTTTATATTCCTGCACTAGATAAAAAGCCCCTGGTATTTCAAAAGAATCTACATAGCGAGGGATGCGAGAATGATTGAGTTGCTGTAAAATTTCGATTTCGCGCTGATATGCTTTCACACCTGATAAATCAGCATCCGCACGAGCAAAACAAAACTCTTTAATCACTACCTGTTGCTTAGAATTGAGGACATTAGCTAAGTAAGTAATGCGTCCCCCTTCTCGGTTGCGTCCTAGTTCGCTGATAATTTGATAGCCTTGTTTGGAAAAATCTGGATGGTGATTTAAGGGAATTGCCCTTTTATATTCATTACGCACATCAAGCTCCATTACACACCATACGAGTTTGATTCTGTCAAGGTGCAATTCAAAAAATTAAAATCCATTCACCCAGATTGTTAGTCCCATTTATACCGTGCATGGGCCAAGGCGCATCAGCAGAAAGTGCCTTTGCTATTTGCGTCTTGGCGCGAAATAGTTAACTTTGGGCTAGCCAATCGACAATCTGGGCATTAACAATATCTGGAACTTCATCGTGGGGACAATGACCGGCATTGGGAATGGGAACAATTTTGATTTCTTTGCCATTCTCACGCGCCTCTTCGTAAATCTTTGCCCCGGTAATTGGTGTCCAAGGATCATCAGCACCCCAAATTACTAATAGAGGACGTTCTACTTTGGGCAAAAGTTCCTCTGTACTTGGGCCAGGAGGAGCGGTAAGAATGGAGGCGAAAACTTGTTGCGCTCCTGGGTCGCAAGAGGGAGTATAAAGTAAATCGACTAATTCATCGGTGACGGCTTCACGGTTTTTGTAAACTTGGTAGAGGGTGCGGCGAATTTGGGCTTTTTGACGGATGCGGTTATAAACAAATTTACCTGTAATTGGCGATCGCACAAACCGATTAAAAGCTGCCATTACCATCCGTAGCGGTGGGTTCAGTTCGTGGGGACGATGACTCAAGCCACCCGCAGAGTTAATTAAAATACCACCAGCAGCAATTTCTGGATGTTCTACCAGTACAATTAAGCTCAAAAGTGCGCCGATGGAGTTGCCAATAAATACAGCAGGTTCGTGTATGTGTGCTGTGCAGAAATCTTTCAGCAGTTCCACCCAAACTTCCACAGTGTAATCAATGGGCGCTTTATCAGAACCGCCAAAACCTAAAAGGTCTATGGCAAACACCTGGTAGCCAGCATTAGCTAAAACTGGGATATTTTTGCGCCAGTGTCCAATAGAAGCACCAAAGCCGTGAACCAGTACCAAAGGTCGTCCTGTACCCATGACAGTGTACTGGATTTTGTAGCCCTGCCAATTCCAAATGAATTTTTCAAAGGCGTCTTGAGTTGGAAGCTGTTGTGTAGTTACAGTCATTAATAAGATTCATAAAGTGTTTCTTCAAATATATTAATGTTCTCTGACCTCATATCCTGAAGTTGCGAATAGAATTGCTGCGCTAGTTGCTTCCAATTCTTGGGGCTAAGGATAAAATAATATACTTCTAACTTTTCACCTAGCACTGATTAAATGTTAGTTCCATCTACCCCAAGGGATTAATAAGTCAAGGGATACCAAATACCCCTGTGACTTTTTAGACAAATAGTAGTGTGGGATTAAATACATGAATCAAAGTTACTTTGCTCAAATGAGCAAGTTTATTCTAGCTGCAACCTCTGTGGCAATATTTTCGCCAATAGCTTCTGCATCTGCAACTTCAGAGTTCTCTACCACCGTCGCCCAAATATCTGAGAATTCTACAGGTCAACAACTTTTAGCCGATAAGAAAGTAGAAACAAGGAGTCGTACTAATACTATTGAACGGCAAACTATCACCACAGAAAGCCGCACTAGTAATGTTTCTGCAAAAGCGAAAAAAACAGGTTTTAGCCTCGCTATTTGGGAACCATCCGGTAACTTGTCAGAGGTAATTGCTCGCATTTCTGTCAAGAGTAAAAGTAGTAAGGGCTATTTAAAAGAGCGGTTTTTGGGTGATTACAAATACAAGATTAAGCAAAAAGCAAAATTTGCTAAGGGCTTAAAAACTAGCGATCGCATCGTCGTGCGATTGTATGATGTTCAAAACCGCTTTATTGGCTACAGCGAATTTGAATGTTTGTCGGCAAATACCACAGTTAACCTGATTTTGTCAGCCAAACCTACAGAATACCAAGTAGTTCGCACTGTTTATGGTGTTGATGCTGACCAAAACGGCACTATTGATGCAGGTGCGACTACCTACGACTACTTCACTCAAGTCAGTGACCAACGTGTTAGTTTTCTAAGCAGTTCCCAAACCTTCCAAGGTAGTCAGTTCCAAGTAGAAGGTTTGTCAACAATTGCCAGAACCAGCGTTTATCCCGTCTCTTTTACTCAGGGTGAGTATGCTTTAGTGCGTCAGTCATTCATAAGCGTCTTTAGTTCCGACTTGGCAGAGGCTTTGCAAGCTACTCCAGGTAGTTTGGTGCAGGTGATTGAAGTCAGCGATAACTCTAGCTACGACATCAGCCAAATGTTGATGAATTATCGCCAAGTCGGGATGTCTCGCGCTCTCCAGGTTGGGTTTTCTGATGTTTCCACAAACTACTGGGCTAAAGATTTTATTGCCGAATTGGCTTCAATGGAAATTCTCGAAGGTTTTCCTGATGGGACTTTTCGCCCTGATGCACCAGTAACTCGCGCCCAATTTGCGGCAATGCTACGGAAAGCGTTTACCAAGGGGAAAATTCGCCAAGCAGTAGCTTTTAAAGATGTCTCAACTGGGTATTGGGCTTACAATGCCATCAGTGAAGTTTATCAAATGGGCTTTCTAAACGCTATTATTGGCAAAGATTTCAACCCCAGTCAAAGCCTTTCTCGCCTTGACATTTTAGTAGCATTAGCGCGGGGACTAAATTATCAAAGCAGTAGTTCTACGGACACAGTTTTATCTGTTTACAGCGATACAACTACTATTCGTCGTGAATATCGCAGTCTAATTGCTGCTTTAACACAACGCGGTATAGTCGTCAACTACCCCAATGTGAAGATGCTAAATGTTGAACGGGTAGCAACCAGGTCTGAAGTATCTGCTTTGCTATACCAGGCTCTGTCGAGTACTGGAAAGGTAGAAAGCATCTCTTCGCAGTATGTCGTTGGACAACCACAACAACAAGTTGCAGTGGAAGAGCAGACTGAAACTTCGACAGAGGGCGTCAAACCACGTCGCCATTGCAACCAAGGAATTGGTAATGGTGCTGAAGGCTGTGACCCAGGCAATTCCAGTCCTCACGGTGGTAGTAACGATGAAGGTGGACGCACCCCTGGTAATAAGTAACACTATTTTTTTAAGAGACGCGATTAATCGCGTCTCTACCTTGCTCAACTGTAAAATTAATTTCCTGACCATAGGAAATTTCCAGTGTATGACCATCTGGGTCTTGAATAAAAGCCCAGTAACCGACCGGATGACCCCAGTCATTTGGCCCAGCCAGCAGTATTCCCTCAGTGCGTGCCTCATTGCACAGGCGATCAATTTCCCCGCGATTCTGATAAGCTACCCCAAGATGGGATAGTGGTAATAGTGCGCCTTCTACTTTAGCTGCTTTATATTAAGACATAAAAAAACTCCGTGGTAGACTTGACCGGACGAATGTAGGTGTTGGCCTTAGTGCTTACTAAGAAAGGTGACACCATTGATAATGAAGGTAGGCGTTATCTTCACAAAATTTATGTTTTTAACTTGGTTAGACAGTAACTCTTGGCTGCTGGAAATCGGCGGGAAACGAATACTAATTGACCCTTGGCTGGTTGGTTCGTTAATTTTCAGCAACTTGGAATGGTTATTTAAAGGTTCGCGATCGCAAAATCACCCAATACCAGATAACATTGATTTGATCCTGCTGTCTCAAGGTTTAGAAGACCACGCTCATCCACCAACGCTTAAATTACTTGATCACAGCATCAAGGTTGTAGCTTCTCCCAATGCTGCCAAGGTTGTACAGCAGTTAGGTTACACCCAAGTAACAGTATTGGCTCATGGTGAAACTTTCACTTTAAATAATCAAGTTGAAATCAAGGCTTTCCCTGGCTCTCCAATTGGCCCCACTCTGGTAGAAAATAGTTATCTCCTCAAAGAATTGGAGAGTGGTTTAACTGTATACTACGAGCCTCATGGGTATCATTCCCCAGAACTTAAGCAAGCTGCACCTATAGATGTAGTCATTACACCGTTTATTGACATGACATTGCCTTTGCTTGGGCCGATTATTAAAGGACAAAATAGTGCTTTAGAAGTAGTAAAATCGTTACAACCTCAAGTAATATTACCGACTGCGGCTGGTGGTGATGTGGCATTTGAGGGATTGTTGATGAAATTGATTCAGACTAAAGGAACTGCTGAGGAATTTCGTTCGTTACTTGAGAAAAACAATCTTTCGACGCGGGTACTTGAGCCGAAACCAGGCGATCGCTTTGAACTACCATTAGAAAAACGAGCATTAGCAATCTAAGCACCTAACCCTAGCGATTAGAAATCAAGGATTTTACTGTATAGGCAAGATTTCTAGTCACCAGGGTTAATTTTGTTCAATAGCTGAATTATCTTGCATATATATTTCTAGCTGGTTAGTTGTCGGATTAGCTGCTTGAGATTTTCTTTCCTTATGGACTTGCCAATTATTTACCACCCAGATTACGTTGCTCCGCTACCTGAAGGACATCGTTTCCCGATGTCTAAGTTCCGACAACTCTACGAATTGCTGTTAGCTGATGGTGTAGCAAATCAAGAACAACTTCACACCCCCGAACGTTCACCGCTAGAATTTATAGAGTTAGTTCACACTCCAAGCTACGTTCAAGCTTACTGTGAGGGAACCCTAGATGCCAAAGCACAACGACGCATTGGTTTGCCTTGGAGTCCAGCATTAGCGAATCGTACCTGTGTGGCGGTAGGTGGTACGATACTTACTGCTAAACTGGCATTAAGTCAGGGTTTAGCTTGTAATACGGCTGGTGGAACTCATCATGCTTTTCCCAATTATGGATCTGGTTTTTGTATTTTCAACGATTTAGCGATCGCTTGTCGCGTTTTACAAAAATTCGGACTTGTCCAAAAAATCCTAATTGTAGATTTGGATGTGCATCAAGGAGATGGCACTGCTTTTATCTTCCAAGACGACGACAGCGTTTTTACTTTTTCTATGCACTGCGAAGTCAATTTCCCCGGTACTAAACAAAACAGCGATTTGGATGTTCCTTTGCCCGTGGGAATGGAAGATGATGCTTATTTACAAACCTTAGCGAATTATTTATCAGATTTATTATCTAAAGTCAAGCCAGATTTAGTATTTTATGATGCAGGTGTTGACCCTCATATAGGCGATCGCTTGGGCAAATTAGCCCTTACAGATGCTGGGATTTTTCGCCGAGAAATGCAGGTTTTAAGTACCTGTATGAGTAGCGGTTATCCCGTCGCTTGCGTCATTGGTGGCGGTTATGCTGATGATATGAAATCTTTAGTCTGGCGGCATTCTCTGCTGCATCGCGCCGCTAGCGAAGTTTATCAGCAGTACAAATTATAGTCATATCAGTTTTTAAACCCTCAGTAGTTAACTGGATGAACAACGGCAAACTTAGAATATACGAACTAGCAAAAGAATTAAATTTGGATAGCAAAAAGCTATTATTAATTTGTGAAAAACTCAAGATTGCAGTCAAAAGTCATACCAGCGCCATTTCCGAATCCGATGCAGAACGTATTCGTGCAGTAGCAAATAAACTAACAGCAAAATCCTCGAAAGCTAAAACAAACTCTGAAGATTGGGGCTATATGTTTATAGCTTCAGCAATTGATAGTTTTATCCGCCATCTTGAAGGTGAAGCTGCCCTGAAATCATATCCCGAATTTAGGGAGCGGCGCGATCGCGCCAATCAGTTAATGTTGGAATGTGTCGGTAAAAAGCCTTCTCTATTTTATGTACGTCGCAAAGGCGCGGGGAAAGAAGCAAGAGAAGAAATTTGGGATTTGACAATAGCAACAGACTCTGATGATTTTCCATTACCTGCAAGACTTGAGAAGCTCAGAAAAACATTAGGATTTAGAGCGGCTGTACCAAAAGATGGACGCGACGGGATAAAAATACTTTCGGCTCAGTTGTTACAACCCTCACGGGGACATGCTGATAGCTATGCTATACCTTGTCGCTTGCGTCTGTTACCTAATCATCAGCATCATCTCGACATTCCACCCGCAACATTAAAACGCATCGCAGCCGCGCCAGTTTGTGGCGAAAATGTGCCCACAGAAGAGCAGCTTAAAGCTTGGAAAGCATTTTTGCAGATTGAGGAAAAAATTGCTAAAGCACGTCAATTTTGTGTGCGTTACGTAAGTCATAACTATAACTTCAAAAGACGAATCAGTTTTGAAATAGATATAGCTTCAGCCACCCTTGACGGCTTTTATCAAAATTCCCTCGATGTAGAAAACTTTTGGGAACGAGCAAGACGCACGAAAAACGAAGATTTAAAGCTTTTTGAGACTGCTCCTGTCGGCAAAAATTGGATTAGTGGCCGTCAATTAGGGACTGTTGAAGAAGTTGACCCCAACCGTTGTATTATTAGTCTCAGGCTAGAACGTGACTTAGCTGAATTCATGGCAACAGAGCGTTATAAGTTGCCAGATACAGGATTTTTGTGTTTTGAGGCAGTTGGTGATATTCAGCAGATTCAGCGTAAGAAAAAAGCTTTAGATGATTTGAATAATGGTTACACCCAAAATCCATATTTGGGTAACTTTTTATTCGATGCTTCTCAGGCTAGACAAATCAAAACAACTGTTCAACTTCAACCACAAGATTTGTTATTATCTTCTGCAAATCCTGGTCAAAAAGCAGCAGTAGAAAAGGTACTTGCCGCTAAGGATCTTGTTCTCATCCAAGGGCCACCAGGTACTGGAAAAACTACCGTAATTGCCGAGATTTGCTATCAAATTGCACTTCGCGGTGGACGAACTCTAATCGCATCTCAAGCCAATTTAGCAGTAGATAACGCCCTAAGTCGATTAGTTCACAACCCTGTGATTCGCGCTGTACGAAAAGGTAGAGCCGAAAAAGTTGGGGAAGAAGGACAGCCATTTTTAGAAGACCAAGTGATTGGCAGATGGCTAGAAAATACAGCAAATGATTGTGAGAATAATCTTACTCAACGGCTCGAAAATATCCAAATTTTCAGTCAATTACTCGCATCATCAGAAAGATTTACAGCCTACTTCCAAGCAGAGGAGGAATTAAATCAGCAACAAATTAAATTCAATAAAAATAAGTTAAAAGTAGAGAGCGACTTTAATAATCAAGAAAAATCTTACAACGAAACTCTAGAAAAACAGAAGGAAGTTGAATCCTTAATTGCAGGACTAGAAAATATACTAAATACTGCACCAAATATAAACTGGGAAGCTCCAGAAGTTACAGACTTCTTACCGCTTCTTAAGCCATACACAGAAGGTAACAGTTTAGTAGAAGAATTTTTAGCAAATGTTCGTCAAACTATCAAATATACTGATGAACTTGGCTTTGTGCGTCCGGCGCTTGGTGCTTTTGGTTTAGCGGTTTGGTTGCGTGAAACTGTAGCACGAGAACTTTCTGGATTTAAAACAGCTTTGGATTCTGCTCAAAATGCAAGTAAAGCTATATCAGAAGTTGCAGCATCAGTACAGATTGTCCAACAAAATTTCGCCTCATTAAATCAGCTACAACCAGATTATGATAAATATCTTGCCAAACTGCAAAACATCCAGCAAACAATCCAGATATGGGAAAACCGCAAACGCGAAATAGATTATATTATCTCAGCAGTTAAGGAATGGAAATCTACAGCACCTTCTCTTCTCTATCAAACTTTAAAAGAA
>NZ_DASQZC010000023.1:0-4599 GCF_035638895.1 Nostoc sp.
AACATCTGGTGAGTTGATTTCTACAGTGCCATTTAATGTAGGGTTTTGCTGAGAAAACGCGGTGATGTCACTTGTTAGCAGCCTACTTGGATCTAGTGGCTGTTTAGGGTTCAACAGCCTTTCTACCTCTGCACGGGTGCGTGGCTCAAAACCAAAGATACTCTTAGCGGTGATTATGATTTTACCACCAGAGGCAGATAAGGCATTGGCAGTGATATCGTTATTTTCAGAAGGAGCGGTGACAAGGAAGCCATTAGGTGCATTGATGGTGATATTACCGCCATCTCCATTACCCTCTGCATTAGTGGTTATTTTACTTTCGTGGCGCATCATTAACATGTCTTGCACTTCTAAGTCAATATTCCCGCCCCGTCCTGACTTACTATTAGATGTGAGTGTTCCTTCGTCGAGCAGAATAGAACGAGCAGTTACGTTTAGTGCGCCTGGTGTCCCTGAGTTACTTGTATCTCCTAAGTAGATTGCATTATCTGCAACTTTAACGCTCATACTTATTTGACCACCATCTCGGACAATCAATTGTCCTGTGGTGATATTAATTGTTCCCGCATTTCCGTAATTTAGAGTCGAAGCAGACAAGAGACTGGGAATACTTGTTGTCGAGGTGCCAGTTATCTCTACCGACTCCAAAGCGTTCACAGTTATATTGCCTCCTTTTCCTTCAGATGGTATCACTTGTGAATTTTCTACTATTCCACTAGAGTCTGCCCTTACTATTGAACTAGACTCTGCCGTTACTCTTGCTCCTCCTTGAATACTCAATCTTTTAGTGTTGATCGTAATGTCACCCGCTTTTCCTTGACTAGCGCTTGCACTAACAAATCCAGTAATACTAGTTGGAGAGGTAATGCTACCAATTAGCTCCACGGATTCAGAGGCGTTCACAATTAAATCTCCTCCATTACCCTTGTCTACCGTAGAAGTTAATACTTGGGCACCATCTCGAACATTTAATTTATTAGTGTTAATAATTAATTTACCGCTATCTCCAGCACCTATTGTCTGAGTTGTTAAGTACGTATCCTTGCCAATTAATTCCACGGTATTGCCTTGTACCTGGATATTACCGCCATCGCTATCTTGATTACCGGCATCTACTTGAGATGGAATCTCTTTGCCGTCAACAATTCGCTGGGTTAATTGAATTTTCTGTAAGTTCTGAACCCCTTCATACCCCAAGACCCAACCTTGCTTCGTTGTATTCAGGCTGACCAAACTATTACCAGCAACACTTCCTAGCTCAACTCGTCCCGATTCTGCTGTTAAATTTCCGCCCTCCAAGGTTATATCACCACCTACAAGTGCCAAAGTTCTCTCTGGCTTTACCTGTAGACCGACGGGTTGCCCAAAGGTATTAGTTGTTATACCATCTGGATTATTTGCTTGGGATTGATTGCGGATGATTCCTGGTATAGCTCCAAATTGTAAGCCAACGGGAACACTTACTGTCAGCAGGAGTGTGGTTTGAGGATTTGTGGCACTAAATTTAGTCCCATCGACAAAGTTCAGACTACTCGCTGTACTCGCAACAAATGAACCGGCGATGTCTAGAGATGCATTGGTACCAAAAATAATCCCATTGGGATTAATCAAAAACAGGTTGGCTGTGCCGTTAGTTTTAAGAATGCCATCAATATTAGAAATAGACTTGCCTGTCACCCGACTTATGATATTTTGAATATTTGGCGCGTTGTTAAAGTAGGCTGTGCTGCCAGTTGGCACAGAAAACTGCTCAAAGCTGTGAAACAGGTTCGTCCCACGAATTGCCCCACCATTGATCTGGTCAGTAGGGCGACCATTAATCAGCTGCGGTGTAACAACTGAACTTTCAGATCCTAGAGTGTCATCTTTTATAATCTCGGACAATGCACAACTCCCTGAGAAAACGAGTGTTGCAGCAATTTCTAAAGCGCTAACTAGCCCTAACTTCCAGTAACGACTACCTTGGCTTTTATACATCACAGAATTTGCACCAAAAATAATTTAGTAGTGAAATACTGCCAATTACTAAAACTAAATAGGATGATGATACTATCTGGCAACCTAGTAAGTAACTGGAAAAATCACCACTTTCATCTCCACTTCAATAGTTTTTGACAGCATAATGACTACAAGAGACTACATGAAAAAAGGTAATCAGTGTTTTATTTTTTGTAAAACTTTATACTACACAATCTTAAGTGCATGGGCAAGGAATCCATTTTTTAAGATTACTCGCCCAGCAAGTGCAAGTGCAATTTGGGCAATCTTGCAAAGTTGTTAGTAAAATATTTTGACTTTCGTTGCCTTCTTCGGGATCGCTAGATTGGAGTTTATTTAGGTCAATTCTGAACTCAAATTGAAGCACTTCTTGTCTTAAAATCCCATACTTGGCGAGGATTTGGCCAAAGTTAGCGTTATTAACTATCTCACACATTTCCTGCTGAATTTCATCTTTTAACTGCTGTAATGTATGAGCATCTATAACTGTTGGCTCTACTGTTTGAGTTTCCATGAATTTTGATCTCCTTGCAAATTGGTGAATGTGCGAACTTATCTTGTGATCTAAGAAACTAACGTGATTTTGATTAGTACAGTTTGGCAACAAAAAATCAAGAAGATGGAGTCTAGAGTAGCAGGAAAGCATTAGTTTTCTAACGCTCTTGCGAACTCCGATAATTATGACTTCAACTTGGCTAGTAATAATTACGCATTGTGTAACAAAACTTCATATATTTATACTGGATTTCCTTAAAGCATTGATTAATCTGGCTACTGACCGTTGATCACTCAAGAGGATTGAGTAATTGATATCTCCTCAAGTTTTACACTCTGCTTACGGTTTGGATAAGCCCACAGGCTAAAGACTTACCATTAAGCCTTTCATCTTTCTCATGTCGCCAGAAAATCAAATATGTTTTTTATGTGTGTGTTGAGGATGATGGAATCCGCGATGTCTACGACGGGCTACGCCAACGCACCCACAGCTGAGTTGAGTAAAAAGGGCGATCGCTTGTATAAAGGTCATAGCGAAGAAGCGATCGCTTGTGTGAAACTTATAGCGAAGGAGCGATCGCACCACATCTGAGTTTAATAGAAGAGGCGATCGCTTATATAAAGGTGATTGCGAATAAGCGATGTCTATGACGGGCTACGCCAACGCACCACATCTGAGTTTAGTAGAAGGGGCGATCGCTTGTATGAAGGTAATTGCAAAGAAGCGATGTCTATGACGGGCTACGCCAACGCACCACACCTAATTTGATTAGAAGGGGCGATCGCTTGTGTGAAGGTCATTACAAAAAAGCGGTACCTTTCCTGCGGAACCCTACGTGAACGGTGGGCTACGCCAAGGTACCACAGCTGAGTTTAGTAGAAGCAGGGATCGCTTATATGAAGGTCATAGCTGTAAGAGACAGCAATAAGAAACGCTCTGACGTGCAATAAGGATTATTCTGAGCCAGGATTAATTGCAACTATGTTGATATGTTGAGCTAATTTAGCAATCCATCCAGCAACCATCAGGATGCCCGTCTATCGGGCAAGGCTTACGCAATACAATGCAAGAAGCTTGCAAAAATTTCTTGTTTTGCTGATATACACCAACCTCATTAAATTGAAGTTGATTTAGGTCGAGTGTATGCTGAAGTCTAAGAAAATCTTGTGCTGATATACCGTATTGTTCTAGTACCTTGCTATAGTTTTGGAATACCTCGCCGATATTAGAGTTATTCAGATTCTGTTGAAAGACTGTGGCACTAAACCTAGTACCATCAGCAAAATTTAGACTCCTTACCGTACTTGCCACCAATGAACTGTCGAGATTGAAAGAAGTACTGTTGTTGAAGTCGGCTATGTTTCCCGTGGGAACGGAAAAAAAGAGATTGCTTTCAGATTTGATTCCACCTTCAATAATTCTGATATTCTGTTGTGTTGCGACTTTAGAGTTATTCATTGGAGCAGCATAGTGGCTAAATGTCGCAATAGCAGAGTTTCCAAAGAAAACTATTGCACCACCTATTGTAATCCCTAGACCTTTAACCCAGTACGAAAGATTGCTTATACTTTATATCCTACCTTTCTAAAGAACTAACAGTTGCTGTACAGCTAGCAAAGCTTTAGCAATTTGAAGCAGTGTACATCAAAATAGGGAATCAGTTTTTTATTTTTTATCAGAGTTTATAAAATTTCACTTTGGCACACAATTAATAAAGATTTAGCACACAACAATGTTCTGCCTCAACGCAGAATATGTATTTCATTACAATCTTTTAAATCCCTCGCTTTTCATCCTGCCACTGCTATAATCTATGATTTTTATGAACAGAGCATTTCGATTTCAGGACAAACGCAAAATTAGCAATTATTTTATCTTTTTAACTACGGCTTTATACTTAATTTATTTTCCTACCTAATATTCTAATAAAATATATTTTTAGTATTATTCTTTCCTTTATTCCACAGCGAACCCTGATAATTGGCGCATTTTTGGAGTATGGAAACCAATCACAATATCTTGTTTATCTATACCCATTTCCATCAGTTCTAAAGCTATATCTGCCTCCGTTGTATTTTGTTGAATCCAAATTTTATTATTTTTGA
>NZ_DASQZC010000024.1:0-7296 GCF_035638895.1 Nostoc sp.
ACCTTTTTTGCATTTCCCTATAAGTGAAAGTTATTATTTTGTTAGTTAAAAACAACAAAAGCTTATCTTTTATTTTGCTTGAATAACTAGTCAACCCTTAAAATTGCTTTTTCATACTTTTTCAGCAATCCCTAATTACACGATACAAGAGAACAAATGGTTGAGAACGGACTTGTGTTCTGAACGAATGGACTTGTGTTCTGGACGAACGGACTTGTGTTCTGAACGAACGGACTTGTGTTCTGAACGAATGGACTTGTGTTCTGAACGAATGGACTTGTCCGCTTGATTATTTATTGAAGCCGAAGAACCAATACGGTTCGGTTAAGGCAAGAGACGCGATAAATCGCCGTCTCTACAAAGGACTGATTCTTGCTCAAGAGCCTCCCCTGCCTCTCCTGCCCCCCTGCTTATCCGAACGATATTGCCCAATGCCCCAGCCCCATTCAATCCTGCACAGTCATTGGCAGACGAATAGTAAAAGTAGAGCCGACTCCCGGCTGACTTTTGACAATAATCTCACCACCCATCATCTGGCAAAAGTGGCGGCTAATTGCTAACCCCAGTCCCGTACCTCCATACTTTTTCGTAGTCGAGGTATCTCCTTGTGTAAAAGGTTTAAATAACTGCTGTTGTTGACCTTGAGACATACCTATGCCTGTGTCAGTAACAGTGAAAGTAATCATCCCCAAAGGAGCCTCCGGTCGAAATTCATCCTTTTCTCTGTTGACTGTCAGCGTCACTTTGCCGTTTGTAGTGAATTTACTGGCGTTACTGAGTAAGTTTAATAATACCTGCCGCATCCTAGTTTGATCGGCGTACATAATGCCAAGTTGCTCATCAAAATGCACTTCTAAAACATTGGCATTTTTTTCTATAGCTGGTTTGACTGTGAGGACAACATTATGAATCAGCGTCGCAATCTCGAATGTCTCTGGATAAAGAGTCATTTTCCCCGCTTCAATTTTTGATAAGTCGAGGATTTCGTTAATCAAGTGCAGTAGATGCTTACCAGCAGAGTTAATTGTTTCTAAGTCTGTGATAAAGTCTGCCGATAAACCAAGATCGGTAGCGTCGTCTTCTAAAAGTTGGCTTAAGCCAATGACAGCATTTAATGGTGTGCGTAATTCGTGGCTGACATTGGCCAAAAATACGCTTTTTGCCTTGCTAGCAGCTTCGGCTAATTCTTTAGCTTGTTGTAGTTCTTTTGTTCGCTCAGATACTCGCTCAATTAGACGATTTAAAGATTTGGCGAGTAGGCCAATTTCATCTTCAGTAGTGACAGGCGCTCGCAAATCAAAATTAGATTTTCTTGCAACTTGTTCAGCTACTTGGGTAACAGTGATAACTGGTTCAGCGATCGCTCGGCTGGTACGCCAAGCTACAATGGCTGCGATCGCCACCGAAACCAGCATACTCACAAGCACGATCAATCGCTCAACTATTTTTGCTTGCTCAACGGCTTTTTGCCTTTCTTGCTCTTGTTCTTGGGCAGTTTGCAGGATGTTAGTCAAGCTTTGAGAAAGCTGATCTAGGCGAATGGCTGTATCACCACGCATAATTGCCAATAACTGCGATCGGGCAGAAGAAATCTGCCCAGACTGCACTTTTTGAGAGTCAATTTTCTGTAAAACAACCTCGATTTGCTCAACGTAAGCTTTTAAATTTTTCTTGTAATCCTGCAATAACGTCTGTAAAGTCGAACTTGTTGCGGCTAGTCTTTTAGGTTTACTGTCGATAAATCCGCCAATTTTTGACTCTAATTGCTTGGCTTTTTCAACATTCTTCAGAAAATCGGCTTTTTTGGTTTGTAGCTGTTGTGAATTTTCCAATACAGCAACTAGGTTAGAGCTATGTAATTGCGCTCCGACTACTGCATCTTTATAATTACTCAGTAGTTGCCCTTGTTCGTATGCTTGATTGAATTGCCTAACTTCCCTTCCCCGGTAGTAATTGGCGATCACTAACCCAGTCAGTGAGCCAAAAAAGCCAATTCCGATAGCTACAAAGTACCCATAACCAATTTTTTGATGGATGCGCCAAGAACTGGCTTTGAGTTTCCCTCGTGAGGGAAATTCTATAGTTGGGAGTTCGTCTGTCGATGGCTCTTCGGCTGACACTTTTTTGCTTTCTGAACTGCTGTCGATAGGGGTTAGCTTTTGAAGAAGGCATTTCTCAAACCTCCTTGCCTTCCCACAAAAATCACCAAATCAGTTTAGCTTATGCAAACACTTTAATTGGTGATTAACATTTACATTACCTTCTTTTATAGCAATAGCAAATCATTACTTACTATATAATTTACATATCCTTATATAGTATGAGTAATTTTGACAGCAATACTGCTAAGTACACTTACTGAGAGTGAATAGAATTCACTTTTTTCAGCAGCAACAAATAATTCCCTGCATTAAAGACCTATCTGAAACTGTCTTCTCGTTACCACAACACTTTCCTCAATATGTGGTTAATAACAATGAGTTATTACCATCAGGTATGCCACTACTCTACTTTAACTGCTTCCTTATAAAATTAATACAATCAGGAAAAAAACAAAAGCTTTGACATTTGTTGAGCATAGGGCATTGGGAATTGGGCATTGGGCATTGGTTATTTATTAATTCTTCTGCCCCTGCTTCCCCTGCTCCCTCATCTCCAAGGCTGAATTATCATAAAATAGCTTAAAAGTCTAGTCTGTGTGAACACAAAAAAAACTTTATTACGTATTAATATCAATACGAATGCGTTAATTTACGAATGCGGCTTAAGATAGCTTTAATATCGGCTAAAATCGGGTTTTAGGCTTATATAAATGAGAGGTGGGCTGATTTTTGCCAGATTTGTACTTAAATTTAGTACGATTATGAGCGAATGACACGGAATGGGATAATCACAACCTGAGGATTCCACTTGATTCAAGAAAAGAACTCAGAAAGCTGATCAGAATACATCCTGCTGCCTTCTTAGTTCTATCCTCATCCTGAGTGTCTACCTTGTAGTTGATGCAGTAGATATTAGGAGACAATTATAGTTGTAGGATACTAAAACCCTTTTGTGCCCTTAACGCAATTGTACTAATGCACTTGTGGATTACCTAATCAACAGCCTTTTGGTTGTAATTATCCAGATTAGAAAAACTCAACTGTCAAATATATAGGAGTGAAAATGCCAGAACAAGAATTTACTGAAACCGCATCCAAAGAGACTACAGTGGCAGAGATCAAGAGCCAAACAGGAACCATCACCAAACTCCAGCCTCCTGCACAGTCTCAAGATGAATGGCAAAAATATGGTGAGCAAATTTCTAGCTTTTTAGCAACATTGCCAGAATATCTGGGAAGCTTCTTCAATCAATATAAGCAACCCCTGATCACTCTAGGTTTAATTGTGGGATCAATTGTTGCGGTTAAAGTACTCTTGGCAATATTAGATGCTTTGAATGATATCCCCTTGGTAGCACCTACTTTTGAGTTGATCGGTATTGGTTACTCTGCTTGGTTTGTTTACCGCTATTTACTCAAAGCCTCAACCAGGAAAGAGTTAACTAGTGAAATCACCACTCTTAAATCACAAGTGGTTGGTCAACAAATTCCAGAAGCTTAATAGTGATTATCGCAACTCTTAGAGACGCTATGCGTAGCCTGCTCCTGTGTAGAAGTAAGCTCTAATTGCAAATCAGTGAGTCTGATCGCCGACTTCTGGCGATCAGACTTCTAGAGATAGCTTCCTGTGACCTTGGGTTTAACGTAAGTTTGATGAACCTATCTCTGACTTAAACTTTTTAGATTCTGTCTTGGAATGGGCGGGAATTTTGGAGACACGCTACCCGATGCCTGCGATGGGCTACCCCTACGCACTATGTTTTGAGATGAAATTCCCTCCAACTTGCCCCGTTTTACCAAAGCTTGATGAATCATCGCCGCCAATTCAGCCCTAGTGGCTGCTTTGTTGGGAGCAAGAATTTGTGGATTTGGATAGTTAACTACTAGACCATTGGCTGTAGCAGCAGCTATTTTGCTAGTAGCATAGGTTGGAATATTTTTAGCATCTTTATAAACACTTAAAATCTGATTTTGGGAAGTGGGTGCTTTCAAATTCAATCCACTAACAAGGGCAACTAAAACTTGCACTCGCGTAATATTTTGTTGTGGTTTGAAGGTTTTTTTCGGGTAGCCTTTAAGAAATCCGGTACTGATGGCTTGGTCAATTGCTGAAGTAGCCCAAAATTTTGCTGGTATATCTTGAAATGCGATCGCAGTCTTAGAGGGGTCTTGCTCAAAGGCTTTTTGCAGGATAGCAGCAAATTCAGCACGGTTTACAGGCTGATTTGGTCTAAAAGAATAATCAGGAAACCCTTTAAGAATACCACGGGAAGAAAGAACATCTATAAAACGCCGACCCCAAAAGTTATTGGGCACATCGTTAAATGCAATTGGCGGCGGAATAATAGATTTTTGTTTTGCCGGAGTTACTAAAGGCAAGGCTGATGACTTAAGCCCTGTTGAAGAGGATACAGTTGTCTGTGGTTGTGGGGATTGAGTTGAAATTACCTGAGCAGATGGTAACACTGTGCGGGAAGAAGTTGGGAATGCAGGTGTATTGGGTTCAACAACAGCCTCAGGTGGAGATGACGGCAAAACGTTATTGGGGGCTGCATTTGGTTCTACCTTGGGAGTAGGAAAGGGCAATACTTGATTTGGTTGAACACTTCTAGACGGAGTAGGGGAAGGCGACACCAACCCGTTTAAGTTCCAGCTAGAATCCCTGCGGGACAATGACCAAAAAAGAATCGCTCCGATAGTGGCGAAGGCAACCAGTATGGCTATAAATTCATCAAAGCCAAGGGCAGTTTTTTGGGATGACTCCGGTTCAGAAGGAGGTCTATTTGTCATCGTGATTACCCTGGTAGCAGTAAAATTTGTGTCTAAACAAATTAAGCCACAGATTTAATTCGTAATTCGTAATTCGTAATTCGTAATTCATAGAAAAATATTAGGTTTCTGGTTCAACGCCGAGCGATGTCTAACGACAAGCCGCTCCGCGTTTACGCAATTGAGCAGCTAGGCGATCGGCTCTTTGGCGTTCTTGTTCAGCTCTTTCATCGCCACTCAACAACAAATTACCTTGTAAATCCCACCAACGCAACCAGGGTAATTCCACATTCTGATAAATTCCTAGCCATAAACCTAATTCAACTTCTAAGGGGCCTATGGGATAATGTCCTCGTTCATTTGCTGCTAAAACCTGATACTGTCCTTCAATCAGATGATAAAGTTCTAGACTGGCTTTACTCGCCTCATAAATGCCGTAGAAGGGAGGACGAATTACCTGCTCATAAACCCAAAATTTCCCCTTCCAAGGAGTTTTATCTCGTTCTTCACTACCATCCCCAGAGACAAATTCCAAGACAATCAACGGAGCAATAAACTCTCGCCACAATACATAAGAACGTCGCGTTTGCCCATCTAGTGCAGGCGGTACATTCGGTACATAAAACCAATCTGGTGCTTCTGCGCCTTTTTCAGGGGGATCAGTCAAGCGCCAGTAAATGCCTAAATCCTGGCCAATGCAATATTGACCTTCAGGATTTATTTGCTTGAGAACAGGTGTAATCGAGTCAGTTAGTAGGATGCTTTGGGGATGCTCTTGCCAATTTTTGCCTTCGGCACGCTCCGCGAACACAAATGTACCATCAGACTCAGGAAGTTGGGTATGCTCAGGGAAAGGAGTGAGGGCGGTGGATTGATTGGTTGCAGAGGTCATAATGCTTGCTACCTTTGCATTTTTTGTAAAGGTTGTTTTTAGTGTAGCTTGCGATGAGTCGCAAGAGCGCACTGGCTTAAGATGAACTTCTGCCTTGCGGTAGATACCCAAACCGAAACCGGATTTAGAGGGTGACAGAATGTAAAATATTGACTTATCGTTTACCTAATATTTGTAAAAATCAGGGTGTATAGTGTCAGAAGAATTCAGTTGCGAAATCTCACCGCCATTTGTGTCTCTTGGTAGCGATCGCGATCTCGATTTAAATTCAACCCTCCAAGAACTACCAATGTACAACTTCCCAGTGGAAATCAATCACACTGGTATGGAAGTGGCTAGTTTTTTGGAAAAATACCCGCAGCTACCAGGAGTAATTTTGGTAGAGCAGGGAAAGTTCGTTGGGATGATTTCGCGGCGGCGACTGCTGGAATTTTTGATTCGCCCGTTCGGACAAGAGTTATTTGTTCAGCAACCATTAGCCGTACTCTACAGCTATGCGCGGATACCGATGTTACTGCTTGCTGATACAACATCGATTTTAACTGCGATGCAACTTAGCTTAAAGCGATCGCCAGAATTATTAGCAGAACCAATTGTAGTAGAAACAGAATCTGGTGCTTATAGATTGTTAGATGTCCAAGAATTGAATATTATTTCTTGGCAAATTCGAGGAATCGACAATCTGGTACGATATGAACGCAGCCAAGCCCAAATGATTCAAAATGATAAAATGGCAAATTTGGGACGTTTGGTAGACGGTGTAGCGCACGAAATTTTAGACCCAGTGGGTTTTATTTGGGGTAATATAATTTACGTTTCAAGCTATAGCCAAGATTTGCTCAAGCTGATAGCTGCTTATGAACAAGAGTTACCATCAGCTTCCCAAGCAATTAATGATATTAAAGAAGAGATTGAATTTGATTTTTTAGAACAAGATTTGTCGCGATCGCTTGCTAGTATCCGCACTGGAGCAGAAAGATTAAAAAAACTTGTCACCAGTTTACAAAACTTTTGTCATATCGATGAACTTTATCCCAAGCCAGTAGATTTACACGCTTGTATTGATAGTATTATTTTATTAATTAATAGCCGTCTTCAAGGAGAAATTGAAATTGTAAAATATTACGGGCAATTACCCCCAGTGTATTGCTTTATGGGGCAATTAAACCAGGTTCTGATGAATATTTTCAGCGAAGTTGTGGATACTTTACTCAATGAAGCAGTGCGACAGCAGTTGAATCGAGAAGATATAAAAACTCTTCAAAAACCCCGAATTGAGATTACTACAGAAGTAATTCCCCAGGAAAAAAGCAACCCACATGCACCAGATTCTCGCTGGATATTAATTCGCATTTCTGACAATGGCCCTGGAATGTCTCAAGAATTACAACAGCAAATTATGGAGTCGTTTTCTCTTGAAACGAAGAATAGTAAAAATACCAGTTTAGCAGTAAGTTATCGAATTATAACAGTGCGACATGGTGGTAAATTAAGTTTTAATTCACAGGCTGGTATAGGTACAAAATTTGAAAT
>NZ_DASQZC010000025.1:0-12113 GCF_035638895.1 Nostoc sp.
GTTTGCGGTTTGTTTGCAATTATTGTGGTTTCATTTGCAGTTATTGTGGTTTTGAGACCCCTCTTATTTGCAAATAATGTGGTTTCAAAAATGGCTTGTTTGCAGTTTTAACGATTTATGTTTGCAGTTCGCTACAGCTAGGGGTTACAGGTTCTATAGTCTGACAACGATTTGACGATTTGACGATTTGACGATTTGACGATTTGACGATCAGGTGTTGGGAGCGGCGGCGTTGTCGATGCTGTCACCAGTTGGCGGAGATGTCGTCAAATAGTAGTTTCACGACATTGGCAATTAGGGGACTGGGAGAAAGTCAGCAGCCAAAATTAGCGATCGCCCTGTGATAGACTGGACACGTCCACTGGACAGTTACTTATATGACGGTAGAAATTGACCCGTTCCCGGTCGCTGCTCTCCAAGACAGGTACAATCTTGGGAAACAAGCGGTTTACAACCGGATAGACGCGCTCGACATCAAGACATTCAAGCAGGGGAACAAATCTTACATTACTGCTAGCGATGTGGAATTGCTCGATCAGCTGCACGACCATATCAGCGCAGGGGGGAAAATGGATGACTTCAAATCCCCTAAAACTGAATTAGTGAACAGTCCACTGGACAGACTAGACACGTCCAGTAGGCAAGTGGACAGACTGGACACGACCACTGGACAACCAGACTTGGCACTGGGAGAGGTGGTTCAATTGGTGGAAGCGATCGCCCGTCATCTCCGTCCTGCCGAGCCACTACAGCACCTGAAACAGCTTGAACTTGCGGCTACATCAGGCTGGCTTCTCTCTTCATCTGAAGTGGAGGGGCTTGTTGGGTGTAAGCCGAGGGTGAAGAAGGGCGAACAGCAGTTTACTCGTGGGTCGTTCAGTTTTGTAATATCTGGCAAGATTGGGAACCAGTCAGCCTGGAAGGTAGTAAGAGTCAATTAAGCAGTAATTAAGAAACTAAGGCACAGAAAATCATACCGAGACGGATGAGCCAGCAAGGGGTGTTACGAGCATTGCAACGACGCGGGGAAAAAGCTGATGTGGAGGCGTTTACACCCCATGATTTTAGAAGAACTTTTATCGGTAATCTATTGGATGCAGGTGCAGATATCGTCACCATAGCGAAACTCGCAAGTCATGCGTCGCCAAGTACTACAAGTAAGTATGATCGCCGGGGGGAAGCAGCAAAGAAACGGGCGATTGATTTGCTGAATGTGCCTTACAAGAAACGTTAGATACTACGGCTGTGTTACAAGTTTGTATTAAGTAATATTTTGCCAACAGTATCCGTATCTCGGCAAGCCCCCCATAACTAAAATTACTAAATGCACGTGTCTATAAGTTTGACATAGTTTGGCGCATCTTCATACAGAATTGGTATAACCCTCTTTTGTCACTCTGGGGAAATAAAAATTGGGGCTAAATGATGAAACCTAGATTTAGTAGGAAGATTAGCGATCGCAAGCTAATAGAAACCTTCAAACAAAGCTCTACAGTTAAAATCGTATCTGGGCAAGGGTTACAGATTATTCTCTGCCGAAAGTGACAAAAGAGGGATAAGGGTACTGGACTTTGATGGGAAAGCATCGGGTGATCTGGATACAGTCCGGTAAGAGTTTTATCCTGTACAGGACTTACGCAACTGTCACAAGCAATGGCGCGGCTACACCGCGCTGCGCGCCAAACAACTAGGCGATAAACATGGGAACATTCGGACGTTTTAGTTGCTGAACTAAATAACTTGATAACAATCCATGCTTAATTTGATAGATTGTTTGACCAGTTTTATAAGCTAAATCTTTGAGCCTAATCCAGACTAAGATAGCGCAGGCAATACGATTTCTTTGAATACGACCCTTGCGGGATTGACAAAATTCAATGCCAGTTAATTGTTTTAATTCTCGGTGAAACTCCTCAACCTTGCATCGAACCTTACACACTTTTTGTACAACGTCCGTAGAATCTTGAGATAAATCGTTTGTCACGATAAGATCAGTTCTTTCGTTGGAAACAGTTCGCTGATTTCATTAAATCCATCCTCGATTACGCGAACGGGGAGTAACTATCTACTAAATTGTAAACTAGTCCATCTCAAAAAGAGTAGGTTTTTCTAATTCCTGAATCGAACGAGGAGAAACAGCTATTGAATAAGTTAAATCTCCTGCGTTAAAGTATATCTTTTCTTCCTTCAGCAAATCTTCATCCATAAAAAGTTGCAAGCCAAATAGCTTTCCCAATGGAGGAAGCTCTCCAAAATTACAGCCTGTCACTTCTTTCAATTGTCCCTCAGTAGCTAGGCGAACTTCTTTCGCTCTAGTTAAAGCTCTGATTTTCTCTAGATCAGCTTGCTTCTGTGCAGGTAATGCAACAACTATAAATCCTTTCTGCCCTGTTTTTTTATATCTCACAAAAAGAGCCTTTGCTTGTTGTTCATATCTCGTACCTAAGGTATTGTGATACTCTTCAGCGCTACCAGCCGGTTCATGATTTATCTCTTCGTAAATAATTTTGTTTTTATCGAAATAATCTTTGATCTTTTCCTTGGCTTCTCCCATTGTTTACTCCAGATTTAATTTCCTAACTTTGTTCAATGTAAATAAAATTGTTACCATCTAAAACCTAGTTTGCTTAATTTCAGGACAATTAGTGGTGAAAACTTCTATTAACCTAGGATAGCACTAAGATAAAGTGAAATTCTTGATCGATAAGGGCTAGGGGAAAATCGATGATTTTGACGTAGGGAATTTGACAAAACCTCTAAATTCCAATTTCTATAGATAGCCTGCGGCTTGCCTTAGGCATTGGCAGTTCCTTACCTCTCCTTTACTAAAGTGTTAAGACATTTAAAAGTCTGTCACTTGCACTTATCTTAGTGCCATTCTTATCAAGGTGTTATCTTTGATGCTGATGAAGCTTCATGTACTAGGTTGAGACAAGCTTTTATATGTTCGCCTAGAACTTGAACATGAGGTTCTCGGATAATAGAATAATGGTCACCAGAAATGCTGTAAGAGATTATGCTATTTGCTAGAGATATCCAGCCCTGGCTTAAGTCCTTGGTTACTTCAAAAGCTTGCTCAGTAGCACAGAAAAAGTGAATTAAACCTGGATAGTGTTGAGGTTTATAAGAATAAAAAGCTTGGTGGTTAGACCTGAAAATTTGCAACAACCAGTTAATCTGTTGCAACCCGACTCCTGTTGGCAAGATGTCAATCTTGCTCACTTGCTCCAGAATGTAGTGTAACTGTTCGTCTGAATTGAGTTGTTGCAGTTGACTTATCGATAATTCCAAATCTTTACCGAAAAGACGGCCAAGATCTTTAGCAAGGGAAACTACTAAAACTGCTTCATCAATTTCTTCGGACTTATTTATAGCTATAGGTGAATAAGTATCTATCAAGGCCAGTAAAGCTACTTTATGTCCACAAGAATGCAATTGCTGAGCCATTTCAAAAGCTATAACTCCACCTAAAGACCAGCCTCCAAGATAGTAAGGGCCTTGAGACTGTATAGCCTGTAATGCTTTAATGTAATGAGATGCCATATCTTCAATACGGGTCAAAGGTTTTTGTTCCCCATCTAACCCTACTGACTGTAAAGCATAAAATGGCTGTTCTGATCCTAGATAACGGGCTAAATCTAGATAACAAAAGACGTTACCACCAACTGGATGAATGCAGAAGAGAGGCACTTGATTTCCGTTAGGTTGAATCGCTACTAAGGGAGAAGTAGGCTGGAAATTAGTTTGTTGCTGGAGAAGAGAAGCCAGCTGTTCAATAGTTGCATTTTGTACAAGGGTTGTTATAGGTAGGTTTTTACCCAACTGCTGTTGAATCTCACCCACTAGGCGTACAGCCAATAGGGAATGACCACCTACGTCAAAGAAGTCATCTTTTACCCCAACGGGATAGATATCTAAAATATTTGACCAGATTCTAGCCAACTCCATTTCTATCGTATTACGTGGTGGCATAAAATCTTGTGGAATAAAACTAGATGTTTCTGGTGCTGGTAACGCTCCGCGATCTACCTTACCATTAGACGTCAACGGTAATTTCTCTAATATCACAAAGGTTGATGGCACCATGTATTCTGGCAGATTTTCCTTGACGAAGCGTCGTAGTTCGCCTGTAATAGCAGTTTCTTTGTGTTTTAAAACTGCATATGCTATTAATCGTTTGTCATCAAGGTGGTCTTCCCGAACTATGACAACAGCTTCAAGTACATTAGGGTGTCTAGCAAGTACGGCTTCGATTTCTCCTAGTTCGATACGAAAACCACGAATTTTAACTTGACTGTCAATACGTCCTAAATACTCAATATCCCCATTGGGTAAATAACGTGCTAAGTCCCCAGACCGATAAAGGCGTGCGTCTGACTTACTGCTATAGGGATTGGGAATAAATTTCTCTTCGGTTAGCTCAGAACGATTGAGATAGCCTTTCGCTAAACCTGCACCACCAATGTAAATCTCACCAGGCACTCCAATAGGTAGTGGCTGCTGATTTGGGCTGAGCAAATAGATTTGTAAATCTGGAATCGGACGACCAATGAGGCTTCCTGACCTCACTTCCAAATCTGCCTTTGTTAGTGGTCGGTAGGTTACATGTACAGTTGTCTCTGTGATGCCATACATGTTAACTAACTGTGGAGATTGTTCAGAGTGGCGCTCAAACCAGGGTTTCAAGCTTTGGATGTCCAAAGCTTCTCCACCAAAAATTACTAGACGTAAGGCTAAATCATTGGCAACTCCTAATAACTCCTCGGCTCGTATGAGTTGGCGAAAAGCTGAAGGCGTTTGATTTAATACTGTGACATGTTGCTTGTACAATAAGTTATAGAAATCTTCGGGTGAACGGCTAACCCAATAAGGTACTACCACTAGTCGCCCACCATAGAGCAATGCCCCCCAAAATTCCCAAACGGAAAAATCAAAAGCGTAAGAGTGGAATAGAGTCCAGACATCCTGTTCGTTAAAGTTAAACCAGGATTGAGTTGCTCCAAACAGACGGACAACATTTGCATGGCTGACCATGACGCCCTTGGGTTGACCTGTTGAGCCTGAAGTATAGATTACATAAGCTAAGTTTTCGGCTTTTACATTGCAGATCAGGTTTTCTCCACACTCCTGGCTAATTATTTCCCAACTTGTATCTAAGTAGATCACTTTTACCCCATGTTTTGGAAGACTCTTTATCAGATGTTCCTGGGTTAGTAACACTGGCGGTTGAGAATCTTTTAACACAAAGGCAAGTCGCTCCTGCGGATAATCTGGGTCTAATGGCACATAAGCCCCGCCAGCCTTAAGTATTGCCAAAATTCCAATTACCATGTGAAGTGAGCGCTCTACACAAATGCCTACCAGTACGTCTGGACCGACTCCTAGCGATTGCAAGTAGTGTGCTAGTTGATTAGCTTTCTGATTTAGTTCTCGATAACTAAGATGTTCATCTTCAAACACCACAGCTATATTGTTAGGTAAACGATTTACCTGCATCTCAAACAACTCATGAATGCACTCATTTTGAGAATACTCAGATTTGATTTCCCACTCTGTTAGCTGTTGATGCTGCTCAATTTCTGTCAACAATGGTAGCTCATTAAGCTGCTGTTCAGGATTGATAACAACCGCTTTCAATAAAGTCTGCAAATGATCGCCCATACGGCTTATGGTACTCGCCTCGAACAAATGGGCATTATACTCTAGACTTCCAAACAGTCCTTCTTCTGTATCTTCCATAAATACAACCAAATCAAACTTTGTATTGCTGCTGTTGCCTTGCAGGGAATTCAAAGTCAAATCAGTCAGATTTAACGCTGACATAGTTGTATTTTGAAGGACAAACATTGTCTGAAAAAGTAGCGTGTGGCTTAAGGATTCCTGCGGTTGTAGTTCCTCTACTAACTGCTTGAGTGGCAAATCCTGGTGATTATTTGCTCCTACAAGTACCTCATAGACTTGAGCTAACAGTTCCTGAAAACTTAACTTACCTGAAAGATTGGTACGCAGAGCTACTGTATTTACAAAGTACCCAATCTGTCCCTCTTTTTCCACCCGTTTGCTGCTTGCAATTGGGGAACCCACAATAATATCTTCTTGTCCTGAATAACGGTAAAGTAATGTTACGAATGCTGCTAATAAGATTGTAAACAGCGTAGTCCCTGATCTTTGCGAGAGTGTCTTGAGGGAATCAGCTAGCTTTTTAGGTATTTCTAAAAATTGCTTTCCATCTCGAAAAGTTTGCAGTCCAAATCTTTGTCGGTCTACAGGGAGTTGTAGCACAGGCAGGGGACCAGTTAATTGTTGCTTCCAGTAGTTAAACTGAGTCGACAATAACTCTCCTTGCAGTGTTTCGTTTTGCCATAAAGCTAAGTCAACATCTGTAATAGGTAATTCAGATAACTGCTGATTGCTGGAAAGGTTATTTTGAAAAGATTCTTGTTTCTCTGGAGAAAAATCAGTAACTGGTTTAGCAAATGCATCCATCGAAAAAACTCCGTGCTATTTTTTGATAAAGACGGTCTAAGCTTCTTGAAAGCCATTTAAATGGAAACTTGTAGAAAAGCTAATCGTGAAAAATCTATACAAGTTGAATCGTGCTTTCAAGCGTTTGAAGGTGCAGAACTAGCGAAGACACGGTTGGCAAATTCAAAAATTACGTAAATTTAGCTCATGAAGCAGATTTTCAGTAATGGTGTTTCAGACTTCTAGCTCTTTGTAATACATCCAACGACAGCCTTTAGCTAATTCTGTCCCTACTACCAAAATCAAGCTTTATTAGAGTAGATGAGACACCTTGGATTGTCAAAAGTTCTTCAAGCTAAAGAGCTTTTCTTCTGTTATGTACTTCAATAGTTGAAGGTTTTTCCTCTAGTCGTTTGTTTTACAATCCGGTTGTGATTAAATTCGTTCTCACCGGAGACTAATACTGCACCATATTTGTCCAGGCTGATTGTCCCACCATACTCTTCCACAACATCAGTGTCCGGATAAATCCTCACACAAGTTGGTACATAGCGAGCAACGTAACCCAATCGCATCTCTTTTGTCTTTCCGCTATGAGGGTGCGAAGCATGCATCAAAGTTGACCAGAACAAAATGAACTGTCCTGGACGCATTACCATTGATATGCTCTCTGATTCATCAGGTTTCCAATTTGGATCAATTTGTAATTCACGATAGTCATATCCAAAGAAGCCTCGGCGAGCGTCTACCTTCTCCTTTTTATTAATCTGATTCGGATTGTAGTGCATTCGCTTACTTTCGTCGTAGTACATTGTGCGATGCGTGCCGGGGATAAATTGAAGACAGCCGTTGTCTATAGTCGCATCAGTGAACGCTGTCCATGCAGTTATCGTACCTCCAAACTCCTCGTCTTCAGGCCATACGATTTGAGGTGTCCCAGAAGCATTAGCAAAAGTATCAGCTTGATGCCAGTCAGTACCTTCATCGCCTGGATATTTCGGAAAAAATTCAGTACGCCAACACAACATATTAGGTCCCAAAACACTAGAGACTCGATCAACAATCTCTCGACGGCAAATGTGATCAGCCAAAAAAGAAACATCAAGATGGCGATCATAATTAGAAATATTAGTGACACCCGAAACTGCATCATCTTGATATACAGCTTTGCTACGATCAAACATTTGAGAGCGCGTGTTTTGCCACAGTGCTTTCATCTCTTCAGGCTCATATAAAGTAAACGGACCAGCATACCCACGCTGATGGAAACTCTCTAACTCTTTTGGCGTAAGAGAAAAGTTTTTAACTTTGCGTTCATTTTGAATATTCTGCATTGACTTAATCTCCGATAGATTGATACTTTCAAAGTTTTTTCCAAGCATATGTTATAACGGGCAATTCTCGTTCTTTCACTTTTAATAATTGGTGAATTGATTATTTAATGCAATTCTAAAATGCTAATTTTCTTGCTTAAAGACAGCTATATAACCAAACCACCTTTTAAGAAAGAACTTAAAGAATTAAACTGCTAAGATTGCGAGCTTGGATTAACTAACATCTTTATGTACTTAAGTTTTACATTTAGTAAGCACATAATAAAATGTTTACAAACAAAATACTAACCTAAAAATCTTAAAAAAGAATACTTAATTTTAAACTACAAATAACCCTTAAGCTCAAGTTAAATAATCTTTAAATTCAAGTTAAATAATCCTTAAATTAAAGTTATAAATAATACTTAAATTATTTTATTTATAAGTTAAAAAGTCTCTATTAAAAAAAGCTGTTGCTCAGAGTTGGGCAAAGTCTGGGTGAAGCAATCTGCCACCAGGAAACACGCCTGTGCCTGTTGAGCCGCTTGCTAATAGCCCTGTTTGAGTTGAGGTTGACGGGTCTTTTGAGTTTGTTGGTGCCAGTACACCCAGGGCAGCAGAGCCGTCAGCACCCAAAACTGTGTGTCGTCCGGGTCTTAGGTTTGGGGAGAGAGGGTCTGGAGCTAGGGTGTTGACTTTGGGTGTTTTGAGGTGATATTTGTTCATATAGAATATATGTCTCAAAATATCCGATGTAGATTGGTGGTTAATGAAAGAATTAAAAAGTTCGTCCAGCCGATTGATTCGTCTGTTTAAACAAAGTCGAGAGAATTGAAAAGAAACAGCGCTTGAAAGATAACAAAAGCTGAGAGCGCTAGAAATAAAAATTAGAGAATTATCGCTTTCACGGGAGAATTGCAAAAAGCGTGCTATGAAAGCAGAAAAAGAATTACATATCCTTCGTACCAACTCAGATGATGCACAAAAAAAGGGGAAGAATTTTCAGAACAAATAGAAACGGTGACAGCGACTGGGCATCATTACAGAATTCCAACAATACAAAAAGCAGTACAACAAACAATTGATTCTGGAAGTAGTATACCAGGAGTTGAAAAAAACCTGAAGTTGGAAGTATCGGAGGAGAAACTTTCTACTCTGAGTTTTAGTAGTGTGAGAAATTGGTTAGGAAAAATTGGGTTGTATTGAAATTGCCAGTTCAGTTGCGAGCAAACTTGTTTAATCCACAAATTTACCACAAAACTTTTTTTACAAGAGGTCTAATATTTTATGAAAAAATCAACAAAAAGTAACGAGTCCAGTATCTTAAAGACATCGTATGTAGCTGACCTATTGTTATTGTCTGTGGCAGTGATTTGGGGTGCTAGTTACAGTCTTGCTAAAGGGGCACTTGCGTTCACACCTGTAATGTTTTTTCTGGTGCTGAGATTTGGTTTAACCTTTCTCGTGTTAATTCCTTTTACCTATAAAGAGCTTTATATAGCCCCCCGTTCATCTTTATTCAGTGGCGCGTTGTTAGGCTTGATTTTGTTTTCCATTTTTATCTCCGAGACCTATGGCATTGCTTATACTTCAGCTTCTAATGCGGCCTTTTTAATTTCGCTGTGCGTGGTACTTACACCAATTGTGGATGCCCTACTTAAAAAGTCTATTCCTGACCCCATGCTTTTAGTTGCAACTGGAATCTGTGTTCTAGGTACTTGGTTTATGACTAATAGACAGACGCTGACGTTTAATGTGGGTGATGGTCTTATCCTGTTAGCAGCCCTTTTGCGGGCACTTATGGTATGCAGTATTAAACGAGTGACAAATAATTATACTTTAAGCTCAATCGCATTGACCCAAATACAAATGGGGGTTGTTTTTATTGGATCTCTAATGGCAGTATTTTTTTTAGGGGACAACTTAAGTTTGCCGACATCTAATGGGTTTTGGGTACGACTGCTATTCCTAGTATTGTTTTGCACACTTTTTGCCTTTTTTGCTCAGAATTATGGTGTTAAACATACTAACCCTGCAAGGTCCAGCTTTTTAATGGGCACAGAGCCACTTTTTGGAGCTGTGTTTGCAATCCATTTATTGTCAGAGCCTTTTTCTTTTCAGTTACTAGTTGGTGGTGGTCTGATTACTGCCGGTACTTACTTGGGAATTAAAATGACTCAATAAGGTTATACGCCCATTAATTCTTAACTGGAGTTTAGACTAAATGAGGTAAATAAAGGAAAAAAAAGGAGGTCTGATTGAATACAGTCCCCTGATTGGCAGAAACTAAGAGAAGAATCACCTAGTCTAGGAGTTACACAAAAAATATTATCTAAGTAAGTGGGCGGAAAAATTTACAACTATGTAACGGAAAGTTAAGCAGAAGAATTAGAGTTAAATTTTACACGCTGCGAAGCGGTTAAGAGTTGCGCCATCAGCTAAAGGGAGATTCCTGTAGTCTGTCTTCTTTCTTGTTGCCGTTCTTCTTCTATTATTTGTTGCAATACGCGCTCTGCTTCTTGCCAAAGCTGGATATCTTCTCTTTCTACTGTCCCGATATTAATCGGTGAATACTCAAGCTCACCTGACTGGTTTCGGTTGACTGCCACTCCAGGGCAAACGCATCTTATTTACTAATAAAAACTCAGGAAGGTTTAAAAATGACATAGAGAATTGTAAAAATTGCTGGTATGATAAGTAAAGTAAATCAAGTATTTTCCTAAAATGTGAGTTAGCTTATCTTTAACTGAATGACAGGGTTAGCGCGTCTCAAACCCTATTGACAGTAGGATTCTAGGACAATATTGAGTTTGGAAGAGCTGCCGCCAAAACAGAAACCATATACTGATCATTCATCGCGGCTCGCCAAGACTTTTGGCGAATACTGCGGCAAAAAGATAATTCTCGCTCTAAGGCATTGAGGGCAATGCGACGTAGCAAAGCAAAATTCAGTGGGCTGTGCAGAGAACGAATTCGACATTCATCTTCATTAAAAGTGACATCTAATGTCCAATGAACAGAATTTTCTATTCCCCAATGCTGTCGAATTGCACTACCAATTTTGTTAGCATCATTGGCAAGACTAGTAATATAAAATTGCACCTCCTTGGTAGTTTTATTCCAATGCTGAACCGAACGTACTACCATCACGACTGTTGTCAGTCCTGTCCACAAATCTTGTTCATGAAGTGCAGGAAGTTGTGACGCTGGCACGGTATAAACCTGACGATTTTCGATACGGTTATGCCCTTTTTCTACCCGTTGACTAGCATTAACATCAACATCTTTAAACCCAAGAGATTGTGCTATTTCAAACCAATTTTTTACTTGTAGGTGCAGCGTAGGGTGATTATCTTTCAGGCTCAAAATATAATCAGCATTTGCTGTGATGATTTTCTGGGCAATCGATTTTTGTGTCCCCATTGCATCAATAGTAATGATACAGCCAGATATGTCTAGCATTTCTAATAGTGCTGGAATCGCGGTGATTTCATTGGATTTGTCAGTGACCTTTGTTTGTCCTAATACCAAACGATGTTCACTCGACCATGCACTGACTGTGTGTAAGGCTTTTAGCTGAGTTGCTCGGTCATATGAGCCTCTATGAGTTTTGCCATCTATGGCTACTACTTCTACTCCCAACTTCTCAACTAATGATTGTACCCACTGCCGAAAACATTTCTCAAATTCTTTTGGGTTAATTCTTTCAAACACCCTCCTAAAAGTATCGGGGCTGGGTATTCCGAATGGTAGTTCCAAAAACGTTTTCAACCACTCCTGTTTATTGAGTCCATACTCCTCAATATCTTCCCAACCTTCTGCTCCTGCTATTGCTGCCAAAATAGCTATGGTGATGATATCTGTGAGTAAATGATATCTTGTCCTTTCTACTCTGGGGTCTTTTATTTCTGTGAAGTATTCCTGAAATTTAGTGGTAATGTCTTTGCTATCTATGCTGGGTGCAAAAGATGCTTTAGTTTTTCTTTTCTTATTCTCAAATCCTGTTGGCATTACTCTAAAAAATGGCACCTAGATGGATTAAATCTTACCCTAGCTTGGATAGTGCTACTTTGTTTCTAACTTGATTGCTGATCAGGCAAGTCCGCTTGTCAATAGGCTTTGAGACGCGCTAACCCTGAACTGAATGACTAATCATTAATACTAAAATAATTCAATTATGGGATACACAAAATTATATGGTTCTTCAGCACTTGTTATGCTAAATTGTTAGCCACAAAGCTTAATAAATAAAAATAATTGTATCAACTATTTAGAAAAAACTTTGACCTAGTTGACTTATAAAGCATATTTGTTGTTAGCTGTAATTACAAGAAA
>NZ_DASQZC010000026.1:0-5950 GCF_035638895.1 Nostoc sp.
GGTTCCGGGCAAATCCTGCTGGTCGTAAGGCCCCACCACAATGTTTAAGAAAAATGGCACACTTCCAACCGCGTCCTCTTTGATTTCCTCGATTTCCTTCAAAAATTCCCGGCTCATCGCCACTATCCGGGCCAGAGCCTCAGGCGTAATGGATTCACATGTATGGCTGATCAGGGCAAAATTTGAACTGAGTTCGCGGACAAAATTCCTTGCATCACTACTGATCTGATGCTGCATTGCATGATGATCCATCTCTGAGAACACTGCTCGTATCACATTGCTCTCCTGCTCAAGCAAACCGGCCTCGAGCATTTCATCGAGTGCGAGCAATCCCGATTCACCGGCCAGGCGTTCCGCCGCCTCACGGCTTGCGCCTGCTTTTGTCATGGCCAGCTTGATAATGAGGTTATGTGGATTCAGATAGAGGAACTTTCTGAGCAAATCAGAGAGTTCCCCATTGTCGGGTTTGATTTGGGAGGGCAGACTTATCATCCTGCCGAGGGATGGGTAATGGCTGCGAATAAAATCCACCTGCTCGTTTTTGGAGAGGACGCGTTCCAGCAGTTTGAAAACCGTTTCATCCTTGATCTCATTGACTTCGGAGTGGAGAATCCGCCTAAGGGTGGCATAGGGAACACCGGTGCGCACGGACAAGGCCTTGATGGTGACCCTGGGATATCGACCAAAGTAGCTTTTTAGTAAGGCCTGAACCGCTTCAAATTTTGATATCCTTGCTTCCATGGATGCTGACCTCTCAATGAATATTGGCTGAACCGGAGTGGCTTTCAGAACTCAAAAGGCTCATCCCAGGCCTATGTCGAGCCTGCACCTTCAGATGTTTTGAGCCCATGCTTGTCCCAAAAATAAAGGAATGGAAAACCATTCCTCTATCAAAAAGACTAGACAGTGTAGGTCTCAAGAGAAATTCTGATCGCCAACTCAACCTAGTATTTTTCGGTGGCAAGCCACAGGAAAATCAGCACAGACCTGGGTTATTTGGATCCATCAGGAGTACAAATGGTAATCAGTACGATTACTATGCAGTATTCATATCATATTGCTTTTATTAAGATTTAATTAAGGTTGGATCAAAATCGATATTTTGCAAAACCTGTCTGGATGAACACTTGTACTCTTATAGTCTTGTGGATGCAAATGAAGGAATGGGTCCAGCAGCCGGACAGTCTCCTGATACAATTGACGGTATTATTCGCTGGTGAATCTGCTCTTATTGACATGTAAAGTCAGCCCAAATTTGCCTGGAAATTGGGGGTTCGGCATGTCGGTTCACCATTATAGTAGCCTGTCAACGAAGCTGCGCGCCTTGGCCTTGGTCGAAGAAGGACAACACTCCCTACGCGAAATCTCCGCCCAGATGCGAATTCCCAAATCGACTCTGCATGACAACTTGCCAATCTATCGCTCCGATCTTGCACGGTTCATGGACTCACAGCAAAAGTATGACCATCATTTGGTGCGAAATATTTTGATTCAATCCTTTGATGGCAGGACCTCATCAAGATCGTGTGCCACAACGCTTTCCAAGGTGATGACGACAGATATATCACACCAAAAAGTATTGCATGTACTTGATCTTGCCAGCGAGGCAGCTGCCACACTCAACAAGTCGAACTAGGCTCTGGCTCCGATAAACTGTGCTGCCTTTGATGAAATATTTCAGCGCCAGGAGCCGATACTTGGATTTGTCGCCCTATTGAGTGCCGTGATATATATCCAGGCCGCAGACGATAGGTCGGGTGACACATGGGCGGTCTTTCTCAAATTTTTAAAAGACCTTGGTCTTGATCCAAAGGCTACGGTCACTGATGGTGGAAGTGGCATTCTCAAAGGCATTCGCGATGTTTTCTCCGGCACTGTCCAACTTCGGGATCTGTTTCACGTTCTGTATAAACTTTCGAAAGCCAAACGGGTTTTGGAAAGCAAGTGCTACGCGATGATTGCGGCAGAAATTAAACTCTTCGGATCGAAATGCGGCCCTGAAATCATTGATGCGCACAAAATAAAGATGAATGATGCTTTGACGCAATTCGATTTGATCGAGGCAAACATCAGGGAGATCCGGAAGGCATGCTATTTTTCTGATGATGAAAGCCCATGCTACGTGACGGCTGCATCCCTACGAGCTATCGTGAAAAAATGTCTCAGGCTTCTGGACATTGCTCGACGAACGGTCAGTGACCATCGCGCGATCAAAGAAGCCATGACTTACCTGGAGAGCGGGCTGAAATCAATTTCAGCCTTCAAAGGGATGATCGAAACTGAGGTCAGAAAAATCTATGGTTCTGTCAATGTAAATCGTCGAACGAACACACTATTGTCATTATGTCTGCGGCATGTTAATGGCGCCTTTACCAAATGCCTCCCGGTTTGAACAAGTTCGTATCAAGACCCATTGAATAGACCCTGGATCCAACCGTGCTCCGGCATGCTTGCACTCAAACGCTTGCTCTATCATGGTTTTCAGGACCGATGCCATCTCTGGCAATCCTCTTCCACCAAGGCTTTCATAGAACGCTTGAAATGCCTTAAATAAAGGCTGGTCGAGACAATACTCGCATGGTGATAAGCCTCTGCACCTTGCAAACGGTTAGTGAGCAACAGGCGTGTCGTAAAAAAGACAATACCCGCCAACATCCCTTTGAGAGAGATCTTGACGGGTGACAGGGGTGATTCGCTTGGAAGCTTCCACGTCCGCAAATAGTTTTAGTGGACGAAGCGAAAGGAGGTTCTGCAAGGGTCAGGAGCTATTCCCGGCGAGCAGTTGCTTATATTCGTATGGAGATAGGGCTGAAAGCCCTCTGTGGACCCGCTCCACGGCATCGTCAACATATGCACGCGGGTTTATTTTCAGCATTTTACAGCTCTCGACAAGACTTGTGATCTTGACAAGCTCACGAGCGATATCGGGTGAGTGTGTTCCATACCAGGTCTTGCGTCCCACCACATGATTCCGCAGCGAGCGTTCACTTTGGTTGTTGTGCATGGGAATTGTCTTGTCGGTCAGGAATAAGGCGAGACACTGCGAGTATTTGTAATAATACTTAAAAGCTTCATGCAGCATGCTGTTCGAGGAAAGAATTGACAGCTGCCGGTCGGCAATCCGATCCATGATTTGAAACGCTCTGATCATGCGCTTTTTTGCGTTCCCGGAAGCGACTTCATCCTGTTTCAGGTAGTCCGTGTAGCTGGCGAATATAATGCTGTATATCCAGCGCATGTATCTGGCCGGTTTTGTGTTTTTTATTGCGCTCTCGCAAAACTTGTTGCGAGCGTGAGCGTTGCAGAATACCGGCAGGATTATTTCAGAGTCCGGATTAACATCGGTTCGCAGTTTGTTTATGACCAGAAGGGCCTTGTAATAACCGCTGTAGGCATCCGACATGAGATACCTGCAGTCGGCATCAAGCAAAAAACGCTCGGCAACGACACTGGCCCGGGTATCCTCCAGTCGATAGACAACGCCTTTTTCTCCGTTAAAGGACCAAAGGTACCAGGTTTTTCTTTCGGATCCTTCAAGCATTCTGTGTCGCGTTTCATCGGCAAACAGTATCAACTGCCGCTTGACATCGTCTGTTAATCGCGCATATGACGGGCCAAGGTATATTGCCAAATGACGTGCGAACTCGTGAAGGCTATTGGCGGGAATGCCTTCCACGCCATGTCTGGCAGCTATCGCCACATATCGCGTTATGGGAATCAGATCACAAAGTTTGCTCAGGATAACGTCTTTGACAAAGCTGTCCCCATAACATGAGCCAGGAATAATCTGGGGCAGAGACGGAGCGGTGGCGATCCCGGCATGACAATGTCTGCACGTGTAAATCACTTTATGATGGCGCAAAATATAGTATTGCTTGGGCTTGCACTCCATCCGTTCTGAGGTCTCGCGCATACCGGAATCGCTCATGCAATGACCACAGGCGCACTCTGGAGTGCTTTCAGCCTCAATCTCCTGATCAATGACCGGCAGATTCGGATAGCGCTCAGAAGGCAGCATTCTCCCGCTTTTCGGCAACTTTTTGGGCTTCTTTTCCTTAATCTTGCGATGGGCTCTGGACTTTAAAGAGCCACCAAACAGAAGGTCAAGCATTTTGGAAAGACGCTTGCTGACGGCGATACTGACTTCAGCCAGCTTTTCAGCAATCCCGACCGCGCCTTGCAGAGTCTGAGTTAGAATGCCTTCACGATCTTGATACACTGACACGAGCTCGACAAGATCCGACTTGTTCAGCTGACTCAACTCCTCGCGCGTCAATGGTCGCTTCAGGAAATCATTGAATTTTACGTCCATGTAAAACTCACAGCTTGCAGGAATTTGGGGGAAATGTGGCAGGAAAATCAGGGATTTTCAACAGGATTTTCGGTCGTGGAGGTTTTCCCTCGGCGGACCTCCTTGGGACTCTCCAGAAAGCGCTTGCTGAGAGAGGCGCCTTCCAGAAACAGGCTGAACTCAGCTTGAGTCAGCACAATCTTGCCCGGAAAGTGGGGGTTTATTGTAGAAAAGACGCCTTCTTCAAGGCGTTTGGCAATTACGATCAGGCCCGTGCCGTCATAGAGAAGAGCTTTGCAGGTCGTTCGTCTTTTGTTCAGGAAGACGAACAGGTGACCCGAGAAAGGATCTTCCTTCAAATGGTTTTGGACCTTAAAAAACAGACTATCGAAGGAGGCACGCATATCGGTGGGCTCCTTGCACAGAAAAACACGGGTTCGGCGATTAAGTCCTATCATGCTGTCCTTTTCATAAACTCCAGAAATCGGTCCAGATCGGAAAAGCGCGCTATACGCCCGTCCGGCCAAACAAGTTCAATGACATTGCAGGGGCTCGCCGGAGCTGCGAGACTTCCGCCGGTCGCGGGTTCACGATTCTGATCCTCAACCATCACTTCCTTAAACTCACTACTGCCGAAGCGGCCCTCACGCTTGTAGCGCTTGGCTCGCCCTATTACGCCCGCCATTTGCCTGGAAGAGCTTCCAAGAGCGCTGTAGAAATCCTTGGGAGTTCCCTCCCAACTTTCCCAGCTGACGAGCAGTTCATAGAGCAGCTCGTCGCTGACGTTCTTGATACTGCCACCCTGATCACGATAGACACTGAGTTTTTTCTTCAGAATTGCGAGATCCATGATTTACCTCTCCGTGGTAATGATGGACCTCTTGTCGGGCGGGGGACTCACTTTTTCAATGCGGGGTTACTCGACGAGTTACCTGTCAATTCCCTTATGGTGTTGCAATTCATTTGCCCTATCGTGGAATACCTGGACCACTCCCATCGGGCCCACGACAGCAAGGAAAAGCAGCGCTTGTGGGGGAGAGAAAATCGCAAAACTAAGGGCAAAATTTCGGCAAAGCTCATGGGCCGATCAAAGCGAGGTTGATCGGACGATCACACTCGTGTCCAAATTGATGGATGAAGTCAAGAAATCAAACTCTCTTATGGAATCAGTTAATAGCGTGATCAGATGCCACCTCCAAACCTATAAATCCATCCCGAGGTGGTTTTGCCCCTTGTTTACATTTTACTGGAACAATCGAAAGTTCCCGCGCGGAAAGCGCAAGGGCAGGAGTCCAATTGAAATCCTTTCAGCGCAGAAGTCGGAAGTTGATTGGGTGGATCTTCTACTGGAAAAATTTCCATTTGATAAGCTTCGCCGCGATCCAACGTCAACTCTTCAAACCACACGCAAAGAGAAAAACCCGGCTGCATAGTCGGGCTCTGGATTCACGTGTGCTACTTGAAGGGTGGCCTTGCGTTTTTCAGAGGGGAACTGTCCGGCTGCTGGACCCATTCCAGAATGAGGATGGGTCCAGCAGCCGGACAGCCTCCTGATACAATTGACGGTATTATTCGCTGGTGAATCTGCTCTTATTGACATGTAAAGTCATCCCAAATGTGCCTGGAAATTGGGGGGGTCGGCATGTCGGTTCGCCATTA
>NZ_DASQZC010000027.1:0-6364 GCF_035638895.1 Nostoc sp.
CCTGGTTGCTCCGCCAGCACTTCGCGAAAGATGTCGGGATGGTTATGATACACAAAGGACGCTAGTTTGCTAACATCATCAGCACTCATGCGGCTGGGGTGGTGTGTAGAAAGCCCCAACTGTTGTTCTAGATGCTTCTCGTCTAGTTTTCTTTCTTTTAAGTGTTTAAAAAAGGCTCTTGCTACATCATCCCGTTCATTGGGTTTAATTTGTGCGATCGCCTGTTGTAATTCTGGCTCCATTTGGCTGGTTGGAATGCGATCGGGATGTAAAGATTTACCAAATAAGTGACGACGTTGGTCTGGTGTTGTCCGTTGAGCAAAATCATCAAAATTTTGATATTCCGTCGTTGATTCGGCTGTAGTCTCATCCAAAGATTCAACATCACCTTTAGCCAAATCTTTCATTATTTGACGTTTGTAATCTTCGCTGGTTGCCACTTTAATAATCTCCTTTTTTATCAAACTTTTTGGATGGCTAGTACCGCAAGGCGGAAGTCAAAATTCAAAAGGCAAAAAAATTGTCTTCCGAGCTTCTTGCGCCATTTGAAATCGCAGGTTTATATCTACGCTTGCTGTACTAGTATTTCCAACTCTTAATTCCAAATTCATCAAACTATCTTCAAGTTTCCATTGCAAATACAGCAATTAGGTATACTTAACTTGATTAGTTTGAGTGTCATATTCAGTAGTCAAAATCAATTGCTTATCAGGTGCGTAAATCAAAACCTTCAAGTCTTGTTTTGGAAAGTTTTTATGAAAACCTTGAACTAAAGATTTTGCTAATGGTCGCACTTCGTTCGGACGAACTTTAGGGGAAATTACAACACCCAGTTTATTGTTATCACGAACAAAAGCGTCCTGAACTAATCCTTGAGATGCTTGCACAACCCAGTTACCAAAGCTTTGCCCTCCTGGGGTATTGCCTCGCTCCAACTCTGCATAAGTTACATCTCGGCCAATTGCTGAAGGAGTAGTTGAATTGTCAACTCGTGACATTGTACTTGTACCACCACAGGCGGTAGTTATAATTAGTACTCCTATTAAAAGGAAAGTCGCCAATATTTTGCGACTTTGCTGAAGCAGAATCATTTTTTATCTCCTTAAAAAAACAATTTAAACAACAGATAGAATAGGTTTTATATTCAAACTAATTGCTTTTATAAAATTGGGATATATAGAGGTTATTGCTCTAATTTGTAATACATTTTTCAAGGTAGAGACGTAATAATTTACGTCTCTACAGTAAAATCTGCAAATCAAGCTATTTCTTTAACTTTCCACGCTTGCTAACAGGAGAAGAAAGAGCCATAGACTTGAATCTTCAATCCTTCATACTTTCTTACAGAAATGGAATCCATCCCATTTATATTCCCATTTCTGCAAAAAGTTTGGATTATCTATTAGTCAAGATTTTTCTTGACATTATCTTTCACATCTTCAATACCGTGACGTACTTCGCTCTCAGCTTGCTTTGCTTTACCTTTGGCTTTATCTTCTGGATCTCCAGTGACATTTCCTAAAGCTTCTTGGGCTTTACCTTCAACATTTTTAGCAGCTGCTTTTGCGCGATCTTCTATGCTCATTTTGTACTCCTGATTTAATCAAAAACTTATTTCAAAGTTTGTTTACAGCTTTGAAATCTTTTGTTATCACCTTTACAGACTAACTTAAAGTTTTTACTAAAGCCTTCCACCACAAGGCAGATTCAACAATTTGTAATTCGTAATTCGTAATTCGTAATTAAGAAACCTAGTTATAGTAAGCCTTCTGGCTGTTGGTTGAATATCAAATAAAGTAAGGACAGCTTATTTACCTATGCTAAAAGACATAGAACAAAGGTAAATATGGTAATCTCTACTTTTGAGTATTTAAATAAAAAACCAGCTTCCTAGAGAAACTGGGTTAATAAAGTTATGGGAATATTTTATTTGTCTAATCTAGAAAACCCATCAGGCTTTCAGAATTGTCAACCTCATTTGATGCTATTGGACGATTACCGAATGTTGAATAGCTTTCATCAATTACCAATAAACTTGAGCCAATTGGACGAATCCCAGAGAGATTGATACTTTCAACAACTTGGAATGTATTAGCGCCAATTGGACGAATACCCATTGAGTTATATGTTTCAACTACTTCCAAGCTACTGGTGCTAACGGGGCGCACCCCAGCAATTGAAAGGTGTTCAGCAACTTCTAAGTCGCTAGCGCCTATAGGACGAATTCCAGAAATGGCGAGTGTTCCAGAAGCTCCAGCTGGCAGTTCATTAACTTCCTCGACTTTATCAGCATTCAAGCTCTGGTCTTGTTGATTTTCAACTTCCTCTGTAGACTTGGCATGCTTTTGCCGAGAACTGGTTGCTTTGCCAGTGTTGCTAATAGTCATAAACGAAGACCTCTGATTTGTTAATTGAATTTTACAATAATTAAGGAAAGATGAAATTTTTTCCCATATACATTAGAGTTTAACCTTAAAAAACCCCATATAGATATAAGAATCTTTAAAACTGATACATAAGTAAATTTGAATAAATAATTTTTGTAAAGAATCATTACTATTTATTTGCTATAATAACCCAGCTACAATGGATACAGGGCGGAATCGTCACCATGAGATAGGGTATTTTCAGCAAAACTGTATGACAGAATTTTGTCTTCAAGCTCCCTTTAGTCCCACAGGCGATCAACCACAAGCGATCGCACAACTTACTGCTAGTATCCAAGCTGGTAATCGTTACCAAACTTTACTCGGAGCCACTGGAACTGGTAAGACATTTTCGGTAGCAGCAGTTATTGAGAAAATTGGCAAGCCTACTTTAGTTCTGGCGCATAATAAAACCCTTGCTGCCCAGCTTTGTAACGAGTTGCGAGATTTCTTTCCCAACAACGCAGTTGAGTATTTTGTCAGTTACTACGATTATTATCAGCCAGAAGCGTATATTCCCGTTACCGATACTTATATTGAAAAAACGGCAGCGATTAATGATGAAATAGATATGTTGCGGCATTCAGCGACGCGATCGCTTTTTGAACGTCGTGATGTCATTGTCGTTGCTTCCATCAGTTGCATCTACGGTTTAGGAATGCCAGCAGAGTATCTGAAAGCTGCCATCCCCCTTCAGATAGGTATGGAAGTAAATCAGCGCCAAATTTTACGGGATTTGGCAAATGTTCAATATAGCCGCAACGACATAGAAATGGGTCGGGGAAAATTTCGCGTCCGTGGTGATGTCTTAGAAATTGGCCCAGCTTATGAAGACCGAATTATTCGCGTCGAATTCTTTGGTGATGAAATTGACGCGATTCGCTATATTGACCCCGTGACAGGTGAAATTCTCAAAAGTTTGGAAGCGGTGAATGTTTACCCAGCACGCCACTTTGTCACCCCAGAAGAACGGTTAGAAGTAGCTTGTAATGACATTGCAGCCGAGTTAAAACAGCAAAAGCTAGACTTAGAACAAGCTGGGAAACTATTAGAAGCGCAACGCATAGATCAACGTACACGCTATGACTTAGAAATGCTACGCGAGGTAGGTTACTGCAACGGCGTTGAGAATTATTCCCGTCACTTAGCAGGAAGACAAGCTGGAGAATCACCAGAATGTTTAATTGATTATTTTCCCAAAGATTGGTTACTAATTATCGATGAATCTCACGTTACAGTGCCACAAATTCGCGGCATGTATAACGGTGATCAAGCTAGAAAAAAAGTTTTAATTGAACATGGATTTCGGCTTCCTAGCGCTGCTGATAACCGTCCTTTGAAAGCCGAGGAATTCTGGGAAAAGGTGAATCAGTGTATTTTTGTTTCAGCAACTCCCGGAAATTGGGAATTAGAAATTTCTGAAGATCATGTAGTTGAACAAGTGATTCGACCAACTGGGGTGGTTGATCCAGAAATCTCTGTGCGTCCTACCGAAGGACAAATCGATGATTTGTTGGGAGAAATTAAAGATAGAGCCGATCGCCATGAACGAGTGTTAATTACCACATTAACCAAGCGGATGGCGGAAGATTTAACAGAATATTTGCAAGACCACGGTATCAGGGTACGGTATTTACATTCTGAGATTACTTCTATTGAGCGCATTGAAATTTTGCAGAACTTGCGCGAAGGGAAATTTGATGTATTAGTTGGTGTGAATTTGCTGCGGGAAGGGTTAGATTTACCTGAAGTTTCCTTAGTAGCAATTATGGATGCAGATAAAGAAGGTTTCCTACGAACTGAGCGTTCCTTAATTCAAACTATTGGTAGAGCCGCGCGTCACATCCAGGGACAGGCGATTTTGTATGCCGATAATATGACAGGTAGCATGATTAAAGCTATTGATGAAACAGATAGACGGCGTGGTATTCAAACGGCACATAATCGACTGCATGGGATTACACCACAACCAATTGTCAAAAAATCAAGTAATGCGATTTTGGCATTTTTAGATGTATCTCGGCGGTTAAATGCAACTGATTTGAAAGTTGTAGATGAACATATAGATGAACTGCCATTAGAACAAATTCCAGGGTTGATTACTCTGTTAGAAGCGCAGATGAAAGAAGCGGCGAAAAAACTGGAATTTGAAGAGGCGGGGAAATTGCGCGATCGCATTAAACATCTGCGGGATAAAATGCTAGGAAATTAACGTCAATCTTACGCTCACCAATTAGCAATTACCCGCGCCGAAAGGTTATTAAGTCAATGTTGGGGTGACAAAGCGCTCAACTTGCTGCCAAGAAGCGATAATGGATAAGATGCCATTTACGTTTTAAGAGTGTGGTAGCATATGACTGAGTTACTTGAGCATGCGATCGCGCAACTGAAAACTCTACCTGTTGCCGAACAGGATGCAATAGCTGCTCGTCTCCTTGCGGAGATAAAAGATGAGCAAACATGGAAAGCTAAGTTTGAATCTACTACAGATGCTCAGTGGGATCGTCTAGCTGATATGGTACAGCAGGAAATTACTGCTGGCGACATCACTCCCTTAGGTGACGTTTTTCCCTCTGAACAATGAAGTCAAGTGTTACGAAGGTATTTCGCAAAAAACTTGATGAACTTCCTGCATCAGTTCAAGAACAAGCTGCCAAAACCTATGCTCTTTGGCGTTCAGATCCTTACCACAATAGTCTTCAGTTCAAACGAGTTAGCCAGCGCCAACCAATCTATTCGGCTCGTGTTAGTTTAGACTACCGTGTTCTTGGCTTGTTGCAAGATGATCACATTTACTGGTTCTGGATTGGCGCACATACAGAGTATGATGAGTTGCTTCAGAGGTTGTAGCGCCAGCAGCCTAACTGTTAGCTTCTCCCTGTGCAATCGCATTAAACATCTGCGGGATAAAATGTTGGGACGTTAACGCGAATCTACTGAGTTCTCAATTGAAGTGTGATTGAGGGGAGACTAATGACCGATTGTTAATTGTAAATCTCACGGCGATGCCCAACTTTATGGATTGTGATCAGTTGTGCTTCAGTATCAAAGGAATAAATAACTCGGTAGTCCCCAATTCTGAGTTTGAACAAATCGCTTAAATCAGCACTCAAAGGTTGAGGGGTTAAGTCCTCAAAGTTCTCAGACAACCAGCGAATTTTACGCAGGATGCGCTCTTGAATAGTTGAAGTGAGAGCTTCAAACCCGATAATCGCCTCTGATTTAAATTCGATGTTGTAGCTCATTACCAGGTCAATCCCAAGTTTTTTGCTACTTCCTCAGCAGAGATTCCACGTTCTCCAGATTGAGTACGTTGTAGGGAGTCGAGTAGTTGCTGTTTCACTTCTGGTTTTATTTGTTTGCCTTCATCGGGATCAACCAATAGAGAATGAATCGTTTCGGCAACAGTTTCTTGAATCAGAAGCTTGAGTTCTTCGATAGTCATATCTTTGACTTGCATAGGGGATGATGGTTCGTGAGAACTACTCTTACTGTTTTACTTGCTATTGTTGCATATTGCGGCGATCGCGGCGGCATAACAAACCGCTTGCACATCCCATTAAACATCTGCGCGATAAAATGTTAGGACGTTAAGTGAATCTTATGCTGACCAATATTCGCCTAATTAGTGTAAAAGAATATCACCAAATGGCGGAAACGGGAATTTTGCATCCTGAAGAACGCTTAGAATTAATCGCGGGACAAATTATCAGAATGTCAGCAAAAGGTACTGCTCACGAATCAGCAATTACCCGCACAGAAAGGTTATTAAGTCAACGTTTGGGTGACAAAGTTTTAGGTTCTTCAGCACTTGTTATGCTAAATTGTTAGCCACAAAGCTTAATAAATAAAAATAATTGTATCAACTATTTAGAAAAAACTTTGACCTAGTTGACTTATAAAGCATATTTGTTGTTAGCTGTAATTACAAGAAAAAT
>NZ_DASQZC010000028.1:0-6090 GCF_035638895.1 Nostoc sp.
GGTTGGATGCTAGTTGCTTTTTCTAGCTTCCTTGGGAGTGCTTCTTTTAGTCACGAGTCCCATTAATCAGTTCCAAGAGAGTTAAGCAGCCTTAAAAATTAATGCGACGATAGATTTCAGTCAGGGGAATTTCTACGTTTAAACTGTGCAGAACAATCGTCCTCTCAAGGTGAGAGTGAACTTGCGTTTACCCTGCGATCGTTACTGTTACCATCCCGCGTTATGATACTGCTCAATGTATGGTTCAGTTTGGCTCACAAGCAGATATTCACAAAAGCTGGCAATCGAGCGATATTTTCTGAACTTGTCCCCTCGATCATAAGCTTCAGTAGAAGGCGATAAAACTTCCACAATCAGCATTGGATTGAGAATTTCATCATTGCGTACACAATTGAATTCTGGTTCGCCCTTAACAACCATCAAATCAGTATAAGTCCCACACTGATATTCAGAAATCCAAACTCGTAAGTCCCTATTATACAAACGAAAGTCGGTATCTCTCAGTAAAAACCCCAGGTAAATTAAGAAGTTGCTGGCGATGTCTGACGACAAGCCGCTTCGCGTCTACTGACATCACCAACTGGTGTATATCGCGTCCAAATTCCATGCCAATTGAGCAAATGGTTAGTACAATAATCCCAATTTCGTTCTTTTGCATCCATAATATTTGTGTCCAAAGTGTATTTAAAATCGTAAGGATTCAGGTCAAGAGGTATTGACAAATGTGACATCTGAGGCGGAATATCACAATTATGGGAAAAGACCTGTTTCTGAAATTAGAGCATGAAACCCTTCTCCAGTTAGCTCCGGAACAACTGGTGGACATAATTGTTGAGCAGGCGATCGCTATAGAGAAACTTAACTCCAGAATTTTAGAACTAGAAGAAAAAATAGAGAAACTCAAGGTCAGTAGAGATTTAGATAGCTCTACATCATCGAAACCACCATCGGGAGATATCCTCAAAAAAACAGAGAATAAACAGCAGGATAAACCAGAGGAGAGTGAGGCTCCAAAAAGGAAACCAGGCGGGCAACCAGGGCATCAGGGAAAAACGCGTAAGGGTTTTAGCAGAGTAGATCGTTATGAAATCTTACGTCCAGAAGATTGTGTTTACTGCGGTCAAAAAGCATTTGCAACCGTGGCAGTAAAAGTAGAAAAACAGTCTGTAGCACAATTAGTGGAACGTCCCATTGAAATAGTGGAGTATCAACGCCATACGTGCGTGTGTGAATGCTGTGGAAATATACAAACAGCCTCATGGTCGCCAGATATCGTTCCAGGGCAAGATTTAGGAGTTAGATTACAGGCGTTTTTGGGATGGGTAAATAATTATGCACATATGCCCTACGAAAAACAGCAAGAAATGTTATGGGAACTGGGACAAATTCATATTGGGCTAGGAACGTTAGTCACAACTAATGAACGAATAACTCAAGCGATTGAACCAAGCATTATTGAATTAAGTAATTGGGTAAAACAGACACAACCTAACATCCATGTGGATGAAACACCTTGGTCAGTTAAAGGAGTCAAAGAATGGTTGTGGGTAGTTGCCAATTCTGATTTCTGCCTGTTTACTGCGGCTGACACTCGTTCACGATCCGAATTAGAAACGATTTTAGGGGCTAAATATGCAGGGGTACTCAGCAGTGACGATTTTAGTGTTTACAATGGCTATCAAGTTGTTGCCCAGCAGAAATGTTTAGCACATCTACGCCGTCACTTCAAAAAACTAATTATACTTCCAGGTCTTCACAACCAAGCTATCGGTGAAGCTTTTGTTGATTTAATTGATGAAGCTTTTAGCAGTTATGCTCAATGGTTTAAGACTCTTGATTCAAGTAGTTATAACGATTGGGTCAATCAATTCAAAGCTAAGTTGCACTCCTCACTCAATCAGTGGATTGACAATGCAGGAGCGACGGCAGGCCACCTTTTACGTTCTTTGCGCGATAAAGCAAATCAATGGTGGTATTTTCTTGACTACCCTGAAGTCCCCCCTGATAACAATCTCGCTGAACGATCACTTCGTTTGGCTGTGACAAAACGTAAGGTTAGCGGTGGTTCCCGTTCAATGGAGCGGTTTCAACATACTGCCAATTTGTTGACTGTGGTGCAAACCTGCTGCCGTCAAGGTAGGTCTGTGATTGACTTTTTTGCACAAGCACTGCTAACTAATTCTAATAATTATCTGTCTCGGCCATCACTGCTTCCTAAATATTAGACCTGAATCCTTACTTAAAATCTCCTTGTTAAAATGCTGAATTCCGAAACTTTTACTGCTTACTTATTTATAAGCCTTAAGAGATTTGTTAGTGTCGTTCCTGAGTAGTATTGAATATCGGGAGAATGAGAAGCTTTATCTACAACGAAACCAATTTTCATTCCAGATGTATAGGTGACTCCAGAACGGGTAGTTTGTTCAATGAGAATTTCATACTCAACAGGTTGCCCTGGTTTAAGCCAAGGATCAAAGTTCGCGCCCAAATTGATCTGATAAGCATCGGCCCAGTGAGGATAGGGTCGATGTGGAACAAGTGGGTAAGACATCTCGCTGACTTTGGAGTTGTTCTGGGACAAAATAATTGTCAATTTAACCGTTTTTAACTCGCCCAGAAGCTTACCTTCATCTAAAAGAGTAAAATTGCGGGGATCGGGGAAGCGATCAAATCCAATAAATTTAAAACGTCCTAAACGTTTAGGGTGAATACCTCCGGTAATCGCAATTTCGGTTTGGTTTTGCGAATTATTGAGAATATAATCCAATGTGCCTGGAATATAAAATTGCAATTTCCCCGATTCAGTAATTTCAGTTTTTAGCAGAGGATCTCCTAAATCTTGTGGGCGTTTAACAGTTTGCCAAGACATTTTAAAAGAACTTTGGACGGTTTCTAGTAAACGATAACTATCTCGGACATCCGAGCCAGTACCAAGTAAACTCCGTAGTCCCGTTTTTTTCGACAAATTTTTCTTGATCAGCCTAATGCTTCGATCAACTAACAGGCTAACGCGATTGCTATAACTAATTTGTTCTTGAGGAATTTCTGTACCCTTGACTAACAATACTTGGCCGTAACTACCAGATTCCCCATCTCTACCGTTGCGTCCCAGTTGACCAATAAGGCCATTCTCACAAGTAAAATCTTTCTGCTGTGATAGACCAATATATCTCCAGCCATAGCGGTAGTTTGGATCTAAATTTGCAAGCTGCTGGGGTCGATTTTGTTGTTCGTCGTAGAACGCATCACCCGAACAGCGAAATAATTCTCTTTTAATTTCTTTCCACTCGGCATTAGCTACATTGATTTGTTGCGCCATCAATGCCCAAGTGCAATAGTTTACAGTCCAGCGCGGTTGAGTACAGTTACATCCACTACCTGCTTGTCCGCCCTTTCCTGCAACACCTGCCCTCCCGCCCCGATTACGTAACACCAAATTCTTAAGTTGAGATAATGACTCAAAGTAAACAGTAGCATTACCGCCATGACCACCATGACCCCCATGACCACCATTACCGCCATTGCCGCCTTCAGCACCGCATACATTCACTGTCACATTCTGGGGCTGTTGGCATCCAGAAGCTTGTTCACCAGAAATAGCAGATTCTCCCGCTTCGCCATCCGTACCGGAGAGGTCAATCGTTTGTAGTTGTTCGCTAGCGCGAATTATTTGCTCGGTAGCAGAGTTCCCATCTCGTCCAGACCGACCGTCTACACCATTTCTACCAGCTTGTCCAAAAGTTTGTACTTCAGCAGCAACAACATTGACAGGTAAACTGTTAATAATTGTTGCCAGAAGGCATAATTTAAGAATGTACTGAAGCGGCTGATTAATATTCATACAAGTCAAATAAATTAAATAAAACTTTTGATATAGCAATCCTAAATGAGTTACGAACTGGGGTTTAAGTTGGGTAAAACCAGTCATCATTGCTTTGTTGGGTACTTTATCTAAATGGTTTATTCAAGACAGTGGTTGCTGCAAACGAACCGCCGACATTTAACCTGCTATAAGAGCCAAAAACAATACCATTGGGATTTACATAAAACAGATTAGCTGTGCCATTAGTACGAACTAAGCCATCAATATTAAAAATATTGTTACCAGTCATCCGAGTAAAAATATTTATCGGCACGTCATCGTTTTTAAGAGTGTTTATTTTTTTCAGCAGTTCTGATTCCAGTTTACCTAATTGATGACACGCCCTAATGATGAATGGTGAGATGAGATACGTCATGTAATTAAAATGCCACTAACTTTGTTCCTATTCATAGTCATACGTGCCGCAAATTCATCTTTGCCATCCACAAAGCTTAGTTTCCACAGATAGGTTTGATAACCTTGTTGTATAAGATGACCGAAGTAAGTAATTTTATAACCCTCAGACATCTGTGGAGCTAGCTGGGAGCTAACTGCATCAAACATTTCTTCGGTAATGCCTGCTTTGTAGTCCGAATCACCCACAGTAAGAAAAAGTTCGTAATTTCCCACAGCAATTGCATCCAAAATAGTCTGCAAACAATTAATCACGTTTTCAGGGGGATTTGTTAAATTCATAATCGTGCTCCTATGTTGGGTGTGGCTAGGTGTACTAAGCTTTCACCCCAAAATTCAATTTTTTTGCATCAAGTCAAAATAATTATTACAAAACTTTGCATTCTTTGTTTTCAACGCATCACACTGTTTCAAACTACATAAGAAATTTTCTTGGCTGATGGTGGGCTAAATTTAACCGGGTAATAACATTCAACGTAAAGCTTTAAGAAAATTTTCTGTTGATTACGGAATTGAGATGACATCCCTTGAAGTCATAATCGTCATCACACGAATTTTCTACCTCCTGACTGAACTTCTTCCTTTATCAAATGATTAAAACTACAAAGGAGATAAATTAATATGAGCGAGAATCATAACTCACAACCTACAAAAAATAGACCACAACCTCCTAAAACAATAGGAAAACCACCTAAGACCGAATTCATTAACTCCGAACAACAGCCAACAGCATCAGAATTATCAGATATTAATTGATCAAAAAGTTATGATACCAAACTTCAAAAAACTAGCCATTGAAGATATCTATCTTCAAGAAATTCAACTTACAGACACTGAAGCTCAATCTATTAATGGTGGTTCACCAACTTTACCACTGCCACCACCTAGTAGTAGATTTTCGTTATTTTCCCTTGACTGGGTAGCAATCCAGCCCCAACCTCTCCCTCCTGGAGTTTTTTGGGATCAACGCCAAAAAGGGTATCCGCCGAGATACGTGCAAATTGGGACACGTTGTAAAGTTTTGTAAAGTCAATTGTCAAAAACCTTGATTTACCGTCGTTTCAGCCTCAACCGAAACCTGACTATTCAAATGAAGACATTCCCTAAAAGGGTCATTTATGGGCAAGTGTCAAGGACAAAAAGGGGTGAAAGCTTGGTTTTACCGTGCAAAAGTTTGATTCATCTAGTATCATTTTTGGGCAAGTTAGTAAATCAACAAAGGATTGTTTGCAATATTTATTTACAACGTGTCTCTTTTTGCAGGTATCTCGGCGGCCACCCAAAAAGTTAGATCATCGTGAAATGAGCTTTCTTAGGCAGAGAGGAGCAGGGGGAGTAAAGAGAAATTTTTAGTAGATTTTACTACCGCAACCCTCCTGAATACACTGTTTTATTTCTTCTGCCTCAAGAGCTTATCCACCTCACCTAACGCTTTTCCATCACTCTCTCCGAAGGAAAAACAATAATCTTTGCTACATAAGACTTTCAGACAAAACTGATGATTCTAGCCATAATGTTAGAAAATAAAGCTCGAAACAATCCTTTGCCGTCTTGCCCACTCAAACCCCCAACTTGGTCTGTTGTGCTTCTGGCTTACTCCCGGATTTCCAAGCCGTGATGGATGAGACAATACAACGAGAAGAAATAGCTCTCATCATTAGAACAAAGATGTTTAAAAGTTAGTATTTGAATAAAAAACTCTCAGGGGTTGTATGAAAACAAATGAACTAGAAGCAGATTCACTCAAGCGAGTTTTTGGATTACCAACTCTAGTGATTTACGGAGTGGGTGACATTTTGGGTGCGGGAATTTAT
>NZ_DASQZC010000029.1:0-2162 GCF_035638895.1 Nostoc sp.
TGCTTTTATATTCAAAATTATCAACAGATGATCGGTCATCGCCGCTTGCAAGCTAATGATCCGCCGCCAGATTTAGCGATTGAGACTGATGTCACATCGAAAACTACTCTTGATGCTTATGAAGCCATTGGAGTCCCAGAACTATAGGTTTACGACAGTGGAAACCTTTCTATTTATTTCCTGAGAAATGGGAAATACATAAAATCTAATACCAGTCCTAATTTTGAGGATATAGCTATTACTCAGATTATCCCTGCTGCCGTAGAACGTAGTTGGCAAGTAGGAAGTTTTCAAGCTTTAGAAGAATTGGAAGCGATGATTAAGTAAAATGAGCAATGCTTTTTTGATCATTTTACTTAATTAGAATCACACTAGTAATAATTACTTGTCAAAATATATTAAGCTAATGTACATTAAAGTTACAGTATTTTTCTAAAATAGAGTATGGCTATAATTTTTTATGGAAACCCAAAACTTTAATGAAGAGTATGCAAAAGCTGTACAGTTTCTAATTGATGGAGAAGAAAAAGATGCCGCAATATTTTTACTATCTTGTGCTTTTTTATCATGGGATTCTGCCTTATACTGGTTCGATATAAAACTGAAAACTCGACGACCTAATTATGATATTCTTCTTGATAAAGAACATTCTATTACCAAAGCTATTCATCGAGCTTTTGAAGCTATACTACCTCTTGATGAATGGGAAGTTAATAAGCTGTATATAACTCCTGTAATAGAGTTATCGAATATTCCAGATATTCAAGCTGATTGGCGTGATGATTTGCTGAAAAATGCTCTTGGAAGAGATGGACATAATCAGGGTACATTCATTTCTGATGAAAAAGTAAAAAATTGGAATGGCTTTAAATTTGCATCCCTTAGTGAAGTCCAAGTTGCAAAAGAATTAGATAAACTAGGTGTCTTATTCCTTCCAAACTGCAAAGCGCGATTTAAGGTTGGATATGGACGCGGTGAATGTTATCCAGATTTTCTAATATGTCATCAGGGAAAGTGGGGAATCCTGGAAGTGGACGGTCCACACCACAATACGCAAAGCTATATTCAGCGCGACCGTAGTCGAGATCAATCTTTAAGGTCCTACGGAATATTTATCGAGCGCTTTGATTGGAAAGATTGTCAACAGCAGCCTGATTGTGTAGTTAAGCGTTTTTTAGACCTACTAGATAGTAACAGGTGATTATTAGTAAGTTTAATTAATAGGTAAAGAATTTTGACATGAATCAACTAACCTATAATTTAAATAAGTATGCTAACACTAAAGGTTTATTTTTCAGGGGAATTGCTGCTTGGGAAACCTTTAATAACCCTTACTCTCGTTAGTTCAACAAACCTCTCCCTGTCTTGAATTAAAGTTCAAACCTGTCTCTCTCCGACTCGGCTAGGGTGTATACACAAGTCTGAAATAGTTTACTCACCTGGGTTTCACGTAAGTTTTACCCCACCCTAATCCTCCCCTTGACAAGGCTACAAAAAAATCCTCGACTTTTTAGAAAAGCCGGGGACTTTGTTTTTTTACTACTTATTGAATTCAAATCTGACGGTTCAAAATTTATCAGTAATTTTTCAATATTTTTATCTAAACTTCATATTTTGACTAAATTCAATAAGCAAAATCCGCAATTACTTACTCAAAAGGAGCTTTGACTTACTCAAACCCCAGTTTGCTTTCTAATTTTGGTGTTTTCCGCAAGTAAAAGAAGCTTTTGCTTTCTCAAACCCCAGTTTGTTTTCTGATTTTGGTGTTTTCCGCAAGTAAAAGAAGCTTTTGCTTTCTCAAACCCCAGTTTGTTTTCTGATTTTAGTGTTTTCCGCAAGTAAAAGAAGCTTTTGCTTTCTCAAAATGCCATTTGGCTTACTCAAACTCCAGTTTGCTTTTTAATACCAATTTTCTTCCTGTCCCTTGCCTCTTCAGTCACGGATAAGATAAAGAGGTAATATAGCTCTTCACACAAGTAGCAATGACTTCAACCCTGCGGAAACTTCCTCGTCTTAATACTCCAACCCTGCATCAGTTGCCCAATGGTTTGACAATCATAGCGGAGCAGATGCCAGTTGAAGCTGTAAACCTCAACTTATGGATTAAAGTTGGTTCAGCCGTAGAATCTGATAGCATTAACGGCATGGCTCACTTTTTAGAG
>NZ_DASQZC010000030.1:0-10938 GCF_035638895.1 Nostoc sp.
GAGTGCGCCCAATGTCTTGATTTTAGATGAACCGACAAACGATTTAGATGTTCAGACATTAGCAGTATTAGAGGATTATTTAGAAGATTTTGTCGGGTGTGTAATTGTAGTTTCTCACGATCGCTACTTTCTTGATCGCACTATCGACACAGTATTTTCCTTTGAGGAAGGCGGTAATCTCCGCCAATATCCAGGTAATTACTCGATTTATCTGGACTATAAGAAGGCTGAAGAAGCACAGCAGCAAGCTGCGAACACTAAGGAGAAGCCTAAAAATGTCGAAGTCCAAAATGGTGCGGCTTCACCCAAGGATGTAGAGAATACCAAGCGGCGAAGGTTATCCAATTGGGAGAAAAAAGAATTTGAGCAGTTGGAAGGTAAAATTGCCAAGTTAGAGGCTGAGAAGGCGGAAGCTGAGAAAACACTGGCGAATGTCTCACCGGGGAATTATAGCCAGGTGCAGAAATTGTATGATCAGGTGGAAAAGCTCAAGCAAGCGATCGATGTGGCGACTGAACGGTGGTTAGAATTGGCAGAGATGGAGTCTTAGAGGTTGTTTGAAAAGGGTGCATCCCAGTTTTTAATTAGGAAGGAGGAAATATCGAAAGCGGATTCAAATAGTCCCATCAAATTCGATAAAAATGGAGGAGCAACAAAGTGTAGCTCCTCTATCTTTCAATATTAAAATCTTAAAAAATCAAATTTGATTAGTCATCAAATATTAGCGAATTCGATTCCACTCAAAGATACCAAAGCCACTTGATGCTTTTTGCACAAATCTATTGTTTGAAAAAACCTCAATTGACAAATTTCCGGCACCAGTGTTCCCTCCTTTGGGTACATCAACCCACTCACCCGTTGCTCTATCGCCTGAAATGACTCCTCGGAAGACATTAGAGTATCCGCTTCCCCCGTCACCGTACCACCATAGTTTATCGCCTACCTGTCTAACATAATAAGTCCCACCTTCCTTAGCCTGCCACACACCGGTTAAATTGAAAACTTGCGAAATGAGAAATGTTTGACGCTGGTGGCTTGGTGACAGACTGCTCTCGGATAAAACTCTATGAGTATCTGTTTTTTGTAAAAAAGTTATTGATGCCGAATTTTCAACACCTGTTAAAGTTTTAGCCTTTGCTTCTTGGCTGACTAAAAGATTGAAAAATAGACCTGTTAGTGCGACTGAAACAACTAATTTCAATTTCATTTCAAAGCTCCTACTTAAAATGTTATTTGTAGTAGTACTACAGAAATAAATCGTAGTACAAAGTTAAACTAAGAATGTAAAGGCTAAATAATCAAAGAGTTATAATAACGTTATTCTTAGCTTAAATATTCCTCTTTCAGCCTAACGCACCATGTTATCTAGCGGTGCGTCAGGCGCTCATGTGATGTTTTTCTTTACAAATCATATCTAGAATGCGCCTCACACAATGACAGTTATGTTGCAGTTGCTCATCGTTAAACTATAGCGCTTCCCAGTTTTTAGCTCTAACGCAATCATATTGGATACTATTCATCAATCCAATTACTCAGAAACTCTACCTGATTCTGCATTTCTTCTGCTGACTTAGCTGCAATTAACCTCAAAATACCGCGCATTAGTTCCCCCACTGAGTAACGTTGCTGCTGTACCAAAATCATCTCTGCATGAGATTGTTCTTTAGTCAAAAAATCAGTGTGCAAACGGTAGAAATCTCTGATATTAGAACTATATAAAATAAAACCTTCCTCAGTTGCCCATCTTAGCTGTTCTTCATCGGTATATCCCAGCCTATTCAAATTTAGACTTGTAATCACATCTACACCACGATTTTGTAGAGCCAGAACTAGAGAACGTGCGGTAGAATCCTCATCCATATATAAGTGAATTCGGCTCATGAAAGTTTTTGAATTTTATGCAGTTTCTCTAATCTGTCTCCCTCTGCCTCTTGTGCTGCAATGTCAGCGTCAATTTGGTCGCGGTTAGCATGATAATAAGCTAAAGCGGCATAAACCTGCGCTAAGGTCAAATGACTAATTTGATCTGCAATCTCTTCGGCGCTGTAACCTTGTTTGTACCAGATGGCTATGCGTCTAACTGTCACCCCTGTACCAGCAATAATCGGACAACCGCCGTGTATTGCAGGATGATGGTTAATGAATGTACCAATATCAGTAATAGCTACCAAAACTTGTTCTCCTAAATGTTTCACACTAAAATTATGCTGATTTTAACAATTATATTTTTGCCAAGCCCAAAGTCTTTGGGTTGTGTTTCAGGGCAAATGCATCTAAACTTCAGGCTTGTGGGGTGCAGCGCAGCAATTGGATTTGCCTAACCTGCGATCGCACTTCGATAACACACGACTAACTATCTCTCATAAACTGCGTAGTTTTCCGCCGTAGGCATCGCCTACAATGGTATCAAGCAGGTATCGCATTTACAAACTCTCTTTGGTGTCGATGAGTGAGCGATCGCAATTAATCATAAAATCATTACAGAAATTGTCTAGACTGTTAATGAGCGATCGCCAGGGGTTATCTTTGGCAATGAAAACAATAGCATTACCAATTTTTTTGATATAGACTTCTGTGCCAGTGAGTTGAAAATCTTCAGCTAATTACTAACTTCGGAAAATAAAAGTCATTAGTTTTAATTCTCGGATCGCCAAAGTTGGAAATATAATAAGACTTTCCAGATGTCACATAAAAGTTAGTAATTTTCCAGCCATATTCTAGATTTATATCAGGATGTATCTCAATTATTGCCGTACCCCTAATATATCTAAAATAAGCCGCATTAGTATCTCTGGATCAATTGGTTTAGAAATATGCTGTTCAAATCCAGCCGCTATTGCAAGTTGTTGATTAATCTCTCCAGCATAAGCTGTGAGGGCGATCGCCGGAATTTCTCTGCCCCTGGAAGGTGAGAGCTTTCTAATTTGACGAATTAGTGTATAGCCATCCATATCGGGCATACCAATATCACTAATTAGCAAATCAAATTTTGCTTGCTCCAAAATGCTCAGAGCATCGTATGCTGATTGAGCTTGAGTCACTTGAAAGCCATGCTCTTCTAACAAGAAGGCAATTACCTCTCGTGAATCTGTGTCATCGTCTACTAGCAGTGCTTGCAATCCATGAAAATTAAAGTCTGAGAAATTATGAGGCACAATATCATTGTGATTCAATTTTGCCGTAGGGATGAGTGGCAGCTTGACTGTAAAGGTTGCTCCTTGCCCTTCTCCGAGACTTGCTGCTTGAACAGTTCCCCCATGCAATTCAACCAAATAACGCACGATCGCTAACCCTAAGCCTAACCCCCCAAATTGTCGGGTTGTTGTACCATCGGCTTGGCGGAAGTAGTCAAAGACATAGGGCAGAAAGTCACTAGAGATCCCCCTACCAGTATCGCTGACAGTGATTTGAGCGTATTCCGCAGGATGAGTATCTAATTCTTTTACTGTCTCTAACTGCACCTCGACTTGACCACCCTGTGAGGTAAATTTAATAGCGTTGGTAAGCAGATTCCAAACAACTTGTTGCAGGCGACCAGAATCACCCAACACTTGCCCAACGTTTGGTTCAAATATTGTCTTAATCTGAATAGATTTAGCTTCAGCAGCAAGCCGCACCGTTTCCAGCGCAGCTTTGATGGTAAAAGTTAGGCTGACTGGAACTGTTTTCAAGCTCAATTTGCCTTGGAGAATGCGCGACACATCAAGCAAATCTTCGATCAGTTGTGCTTGCAGCTTGGCATTGCGCTCAATCGTTTCTAGTGCATACTGAGTTTTAGCTGCGTTCTGCTGGCTGGTTTGTAAGATTTTTGTCCATCCCAGAATCGGATTTAAGGGCGATCGCAATTCATGAGACAGCACTGCTAAAAATTCATCTTTGATGCGGTTTGCTTGCTGCGCTTGTTCAGTCTGTTCCTGCAAAGAGACCATCAGCCGATTAAGGCGATCGTTCTGTTCTTGCAGTAAAGCTTCTGCACGCTTACGTTCGGTAATATCGGATAGGATAAAAACAGCACCTGTGAAAGTCCCATGCTCATCAAGTACTGGGTCGATAGTTTTACTAAACCATCTGTCTTGAGACTGAACTTCTAAAACCTGCCGTTGGTGAGTTTCTGTAGCACGGTGAAAGCAAATACCGTCCCCAATTCCCCATTTTACGTTAATCAACTCATAGTAGGTGCGACCTAAAATTTCGCTATAAGGCTTGTAAACGAGTTGCATCATCGCTCGATTACAGCGCAACACTCTGCCTTCTTTGTCTACTAGACATACACCGTCATTGATGGAGTCAAAAGTCGTTTGCCACTCTCGTGCTGAAGATAAAGCTGCTTCCTCTGCCCGTCGAATTCGCAGCAGCGATCGCACTGTAGCCACCAGTTCAATAGGTTCAACAGGTTGTATAAGATAAGCATCAGCACCACTGTCTAAGCCTTCTGCTTTATCTTGACTTTGAACAAAACTTGCCGAAAGGTGTAGCACGGGAATAAAAGCAGTTTCGGGATTTGCCTTAATTCGGCGACAAACTTCAAAGCCTGTAATATCGGGTAATTTGACATCCAAAATCACTAGAGCAGGGAGATGCTCAACAACTGCCTTTAGTCCTTCTGCTCCGGTTGCTGCTTCCACAACCCGAAAGCCTGCATCTTGCAAAATCCGGATCACAACGTAACGATTGGCTTCGTTATCATCCACATGGAGAATTGTAAGCTGTGGTTCAGACATGAATTCCCCCTGAAACCTCTAGAACAAGCCCAGCTTTGACGAGCGCATCTTGAAGTTGGGCGTTCGCCGTTGCTTGAGAGCCTGTTTCTTTAGAAAGAATAGCGATGCTTTGTTGTGTTAACCAGCTGTTCGCTTCTGCATCCAGTTGGGCAGATGAGTGGATAATTACAGGAATTGACGAAGTGACTGAATCATGCCTCAACTGTTTGAGTACATCAAACCCGCTCATCTCTGGCATCTCCAAGTCAAGCACGATCGCAGTCGGTTGCTCGCGTTGTGCCAACGCTAATCCTTCCCGTCCGTTCGCGGCTTCTAAAATACTCAATTGTGTAGTTATTAACAACTGCTTCACCAAATACCGATAGGCAGGGTCATCATCAATTAACAAGATTTTTTGAGGTTTGTTCTGATTAATTAGCGTATTAAGTTTATTCAACAGCTGCAATCTCTCTACGGGCTTAATCAGAAAACCGTTAGCTCCTAGTGCCAGTGCTTGCTTCTCGTTATCAATTACAGTAATAACGACTACAGGGATGGTGCAAGTCATTTCATCTGCTTTGAGTTCTCGCAGGAACGTCCAGCCGTTTTGCCCTTCTAGCATAATATCTAGCATAATCGCCACTGGTCGGACTTGTTGTAATACTTGCCTTGCCTGAGCTAAGGTGCGGGTGGCAATTAATTGATAGGTTGACTGCTGAAGGTGATTTTCGTAAATAAATAGCGTTTCTGGATGATCTTCAACCGCCAGAATGGGCAGGCCAGTTGGTTCAAGTGATGCGATCGGTTGCAGTCGGGTGGGAAATTCAGTTGTGTATGGGTAGATGAGCGGAATCGATACTGTAAAGGTGGAGCCTTGATCTGGCTTACTTCTAACCGAAATACTACCGCCGAGTAGCTCCGCTAGCTTGTGTGATAAAGGCAATCCTAACCCGGTTCCCTTCACCTGCTTTTGCAGAGAAGACTCAATTTGGATAAAATCCTCAAAAATGCGGTCTTGATCGGCGATCGCAATGCCGATCCCCGTATCAGACACGGAAAATGTCACGGTATGACCCCTTTGTACAGCACTCACACGCACTTCTCCCTGCTCAGTAAATTTGAGCGCATTCGAGACAAAGTTTCTCAGAATTTGCGCGACTTTGCCTTCATCAGTATAAAGTGGAGCTATGCCTTCTGGTTCCTCCACAATCAGCGCCACAGAAGAGTCTTGAACCAATAATGGGCGGAGCATTCCCCGCAGGGTTGCAAACAAGTCGCTGGCTTCAAAGGAACTGGGACGCACTTCAATTTTTCCAGCTTCCACCTTGGCCAAATCCAGCAGGTCGTTGACCATTTCTGATAATCCGCTCGCCGCCTTTTGGATGAATGTCACCTGCTTTTCTTGCTCGGCGGTCAAATCGCCATCCATCCGTGCTAGCAGCATCCGAGAAAGCGACAGAATCGAGTTGAGGGGTGTACGAAACTCATGGCTCATGTTCGAGAGAAAGCGGGTTTTTAGCTCGTTTACCTTTTGCAAAGAACTTGCCTTTTCATCCAGTTCTGCGTAGAGAGCAACCACACCACGATTGGTATCTTCCAACTCCCGGTTGAGCTGGGTCAATTCTTCCTCGCGCTTACGTAACTCTGCCATTGTCCGCAGTAATTCCTGGTTTTGTCTTTGAATCTCTTCATAAGGATTCTGGGGCGATCGCTCCATCACAGTTTCTCGAATCTGCTGCAATTGCAAATCGTTAAAATCAGGTGTGCGCTTCGACAATTTTTTGCTCATCACCACCGTTGTTCCCTGTCCCGGCAGCGATTCCATTTCAAAAAAATCCATCAGCTTACGGCTACCCATGATGCCTAGCCCAATTCCTGTACTAGAGGTGTAGCGTCCTGCCAAAACGTCTTCCAGATGAGGAATTCCCTTACCCCGATCCTGAATCCGAATCACAAACGTCTGAGGTTCTCCTACCACAGAAAATTCAACGGTTCCACCTCTGGCATACTGAAAGGCGTTACGGGCAATTTCTGAAACTGCCGTTGCCAATCTTGTCTGATCTTGGGCAGCAAAGCCCAATTGCTCTGCAATCTCACGAGTTCGCTGCCGAGCCTGCACAACATCCTGTTCGTACTGGATTTCGAGGGTGAAAATAGTTGTCATACTAATTCGTAATTAAAGGTTTAAGATGTAGGGTGCGTTGCACTGCGCGACAACGCACCTTGAATTGTTATCGGTGCGCCGAACATGAGATGACATTAAATTGGGAAAGGATGTATTGTTATGCAGGGTAGCGGATAGTAAACCTGTTGTATCAAGCTTTTCAAAGCATATCTTAATTACGAATTACGAATTACGAATTACGAATTATTTCCCATTCCTCTAGCCACTAACACCGTCACATCGTCTCGCTCTCGGTTAAAGTCTCGATATAAAACACCTGCAATCAGGCTGGGATGTTTTTGACTCAAGCCTGGATAGCGATCGAGCTGCCACTTACTGTCTAATCCGTCAGAATGCATAATTAAAAGTCCGTTGGCGTACCAGGGATAGCTAAACTCTTGAATTTTGCGGACTTCATGTCCCACCGTGCCGTTGTGAGACAGCAGATGGTGGTGTTTAGCAAACGAGAAAATGCTGGCAGCGATATTACCAATTCCGGCAAAGCGGACAGACTGTTGTTCAAAATCGATTTCAGCAATGGCGAGTGCTGCTCCTCGCGTACTTCGCAAGGCGGCGTGGGCAGCTTCGACGATCGCACCAGGAGAGCGATGATGTTCTTGAAAGATTTTTACGGCTTGTGAAGCAGCAGTGGCAGCAGCAGGCCCATGCCCTAAGCCATCGGCTACTAACAACAGGCTGCGGCAACGATCGACTTGATATGCCCAGGCATCTCCTGAAATCTGCTCCCCTTGCTTGGGCAAACAGATCGCCCCAATTTCTAAGGTCTTTTCAGGCGGATGAAGTGCGGAGTCTGACCAAACGTGGGCGAGGAGCGCCGTCCCTTGGTTGGGAATAGAGTAGATTTCAAATAAACTAGAGAGGCGAGAAATTGCACCCAGTCCATTGCCTAACGTTTTGCCTGTGGAAAAGCCATCTTGCAAACACTCATCCACATCAACCATTCCCCGTCCTTTATCTAGCGATAAGACTTCAATACCTATGGCTGAATCGTGTTCGAGCAATCTTAGCAATAATACCCCACCCTGACCGTGCTGGATCAGATTGTTCGCAACCTCCGTCACCACAATACCAACCTTGCCCCGTTGGGTTTCCTGAAAACCGAGCCGAGTTGCTAAAGCGATCGCTACCCGTCGCGCTTCCCCAATCTGGCTAGATTCAGTAATTGTAATGGCTACAGATTCTCTCATATCATACCAATTCTCTAAAATGAGGCAACAGATGGAAATCAGGAAAGTCTTACTGGATCTAGATTTCTTAATTGCGTTAGCGCAGCACGGCCTAGCCCATTACGAATTACGAATTACGAATTGCGAATTGGTATTATTTCCATCGTACAATTACTATCCGTGTCCCTTCTCCCACCGCAGACTGAATTTCAAACTCGTTGGCAAGTCGTTTGGCACCGCCCAGTCCCATCCCCAACCCGCTCCCAGTGGTGAACCCATCCTTCAGTGCCATCTCAATATTGGGAATTCCCGGCCCCTGATCTTCAAAAGTCAACCGAAGTCCTCGTTTTCTCCCTTCTTGAAGCATTTCTAGCTTGACTGTGCCACCTCCCCCGTAGTCTAGGGTATTACGGGCTAACTCACTAGCGGCGGTCACAATTTTAGTTTGGTCTACTAAACTTAAGCCAATCTCCACGGCCATCTGGCGCACAGCTTGCCGAACTAATACTATATCTGTAGAAGTTTGAATATTGAGCGTTTCAGTCTGCTGCATCGTCATCTGCACGCCATTTAGTGGCAGCAACCTGATTTTTGGTTTTATTAAGTGAAGAGCGCAACAGTGCCATACCCTTTTCTACGTTTAGGGCAGTCCGAATGTCTGTCAGCGACAGCCCCAATTCTACCAGGGTAATTGCCACAGCAGGCTGCATCCCAACAACAACTGTTTGGGCATCCAACACCCGTGACATTCTGGCAGTATTTCCTAAAATCCTTGCAACGAAAGAATCAACAATCTCTAATGCAGAGATATCGATCAAGACACCGTGAACATTAGTTTCAGAGATGCGGTTGGTCAAGTCATCCTGTAGTGTCATAGCAAGCTGATCGTGCATATCCACTTGGATCGTCACAATCAGGAAATTGCCCATTTCGAGTATGGGAATGCGTTCCATTAGTTTTTCCTGCCTACCTATTTGGGTTGAGAGCGGGTAATGGTAGCACCCAAACGTTTTAGTGAAGTGAGAAAGGCATCGGCTAACGTTGCCTTTGTTGTAACATCAGTCAAATCAATGCCGAGATAAACGATCGTTTGGGCAATTTGAGGACGAATGCCACTGATCATACAATCAGCTCCCATGAGACGGGCAGCCGCAACTGTCTTAAGTAGATGTTGAGCGGTAAGGGTATCCACGGTTACAACCCCGGTAATGTCAATAATGGCAACTTCTGACCCCGTTTCAACAATCTTCTGCAATAACGACTCCATCATCATTTGAGTACGCGTACTATCCAGGGTACCGATAATGGGTAATGCCAAAATTCCCTCCCAGAGTTTAATTACTGGGGTGGATAGCTCCATCAACTCTTCCTGCTGCCGCAAAATCACTTCTTCACGCGCTTTTTGATACACTTCAATTGTCAGCAATCCCAGCTGATCCAGTAAGTTTGTGGCTAGCCATATCTCTTCACCTAACTCAATGGCGTCTTTTAATTGCTGACGCATTCGGTTGAACAGGGGTTGCTTGAACGAAAAGACAAATGTAGCTGTTTCCGCCGGTGTAAAACCTTGTTGCAATCGCGATCGAGAAACGCTGGTTAGCATCGAGCGCATCTCCTGCCAGTCCCCTGCCTGAATATTGCTCAACTTTCCCTGAGCAACGACGACACGAAACAAGCTCAGGAATTCCCGGCACTCCTCTTTTAGCTCGGCTTCTTTCATCAAGCCTCTGCGAATATTGACAGTGGCTAATTCCTGAGTCCACTCCGACAGCAAATCTGCCTCAAAGGTTTCCAGGATCTGCGGTATCTTACTTTCACTCATTGTTCCTAAGGCAACAGTTTTCATTAGTTCCCAATTCAGTGTATGACGATTCAGCTTAACCTAATAGCTGAAGTTGAAAATCGAGTCATGCTTGTTTTGGGAGAAAAATTATAGACTCTCAATGAGCGATTGACTTTCATCATTAATCTCCTAACGAACTCTGACTTTTCACGCTATGTGGAAAAGTCCACGAAAAACCTAACCCCCTAACCCCCAACTCGTCGCGGGAAGAGGGAAATTCAAAGTCTCTCTCCTTTTAGGCTACGGTGTACACACAAATCTTGCCGCAGCCATATTTTTATTAATAAATCTCGCACTGCGTTTCTATCCCGCCTCGGAATGAATTCCGAGTCTCATAGCTAAAGTCCACTCAAGTGGACTAAATAATCGATTCAGTCCACTTGAGTGGACTTCAGCTATCAGCCCAGAACTCCAGTTCTGGGCGGGATATTGGTGAGTGTGACAGTTTCACTCTGACAAAAATATGGGTAGAGGACGACTTTAAAATAGCGATCGCATAACTCATTATCTCTGCTCTGAGCGGTTAGCAACATATTCATCTATAGTCACAGACTCACCATCTTTATACTCAGTGCGAACTGCTTCAATTTCTGCCAGTGTATCTGTATCGTCATAGCGATGCCTGCGGCGGGCTAGCCTACGCATCCGCATCAGGTCAAGCCGCTTGAAAAATGTTGCAGAGCAAGCATCAGAAGAAAATGCTAAAACTGCATAAAGCAGCTTAAAACAAAAGCCTTGAGCAACTTGGGCGTTAGCACGTTAGCGAAATCAGCGCATAATACAATAGCTAGCGTCCATCAAAAGCCATTCATGCCGCAAAATAACCAAACTGCCGTAGAATTCCGCGATGTTACCTTTAGCCGCAATCATCGCCCATTGGTGTCAAATCTCAATTTCACCATTCGCCAAGGAGAAGCACTGGTATTACTTGGGCGCAGTGGTAGCGGCAAAACCACCACAATGAAGTTAATTAATCGCCTATTTACACCTACACAAGGCGAAGTTTTATTTGATGGTATTCCCACAACTCAATGGGATGAAATT
>NZ_DASQZC010000031.1:0-2497 GCF_035638895.1 Nostoc sp.
CTTCCTTCAACCGCCATAGCCGCTCACCCGTTGGTAGCGAACTAGAAGATTTTGCCGCAGCTGGAATTGAAACCATTGAAGACATCCGCGATCGCTGGGTGAACAGTTTCTTCTTTGGTTCCGAGTCTGACGATCGCACCATTGCAGCCGCATTCAACAACAAAGCCAATCCCTTGGGTGTGAAAATCAACGCTATCTATTCCTCGGATGTTGGTCACTGGGATGTGCCAGATTTGACCGACCCATTAGCGGAAAGCTGGGATTTGGTACAAGAAGGTGTGATTTCTGAAGCGGACTTTAAGGCTTATGTATTCAATAATCCTTACAAGTTTTATACTCAAGCTAATCCCGACTTCTTTAAGGGTACGGCGGTTGAATCTAAGGTAGCTACTCCACAAGAAGACAAGAACCTTGTAATAGCTTAAATCTTTGCCAAGGCATTGAGATGTTACAAGATACCCGACTTCTTTAAGAAGTCGGGTATCTGACCACCAAACATATAGAGGAATTATAGCTATGCCTATCGAACACCGTTCTGCTTCACTGCCTTATCTTTTCTCGCCTGTCTCTGAAGAAGCAAATAAACCTGCACCACTCGTGTTGTTTTTGCATGGCGCACGCGACCGAGGTACAGATATAAATGTGCTACTCAAATGGGGTTTACCTCGTTTCGTGGATTCGTCCAGCCCATTACCTTATGTCTTTGTAGCTCCCCAACTTCCTGAAGGACAAACCTGGCTAGATCGAGAATCTGACGTAATTGCTTTGTTGGATAATCTCATCACCTCCCAACCCATAGATCCGTCCCGTGTGATTTTATCTGGATTCAGTTTAGGTACGGCTGGGGCATGGCATATCGCTGCTTCTCATCCTAGTCGCTTCGCTGGTTTGGTAGCGGTGTCTGGTCGTGTACCTAAAACCTTAGAAGCAAGGCAACTAGCTGCCCTAAAGGATATTCCTATCCAAATATTCCAAGGTGCAAAAGACGAAAAACTGTCAATTGAAGATACACAGCAGATTGTCGATACCTTGCGCGGGCTGGGGGGAACAGTAGATTTTACCGTACTGCCGGAAGGCGATCATTTTATTGCTGATGAAGTGTACAGTGACTCGAAATTGCAACAGTGGTTGGTTTCACAGAGTCGTCGTCGTCAGGCTTCTGTAGTGGCATCGCTCTAATTCAGTAATAACTGATGCCTTTGCTGGTTAATATTCCCATTATGCAGATGGCTTGTGCCTTGCTAACTTCAAAGCCGATAACAGTAGAATGATACCTAGGATTACATACAACCAAGAACTTGCTACATACCTCAAAAGGTTGCTGCCAATGAATGCTCCTAGTATTGAACCAGATGCCATTGAAACCATAAACTTTTGCTCTGATTTAACTTCTTTGAGCCGTCCCTGACTTCTATATTTGAATAGACCCATGATGATTGTGGGAATGCTGATTGCAAGACTCAAACTTCCTGCTAATTTGATATCAATTGCAAACACCAGAATGATCGTAGGGATAATCAACTCACCACCTGCGACACCAAGCATACTGCTAAATATCCCAATCACAATTCCCGCTACAAAGCCTATACCGATTTTCAGTAAGTCTGGAAGTTGCCAACTCTGAAAACTGAAAATGAGATTATGCCCAATCAGTACAAAGCTCAGGAAAAATAGAAAAACGACAACAACCCGATTTAATGTTCGTTCGTTGATCTGGGTTGCATAGTTAACGCCAACATAAGAGCCAATGAGAGAGCCTGCCAGAATGTTGATGATTACTGTCAGGTTTGCAAAAACATTCTCAAGACCAATAATTCCACTGCGAAAAATGAATGAAAAGGTCACAGTGACTAGGCTCACAATGAGATTGATAATAATTGCCTGTAGAGTTGGATAGTTAAAAATACTAACTAAAACTGGTAAGCGAAACTCTGCACCACCTAAACCGATTAGTCCACCAAGAATTGCGACCACAGCCCCCCAAGCAAATGCCCGAATATTCCACATTTAAATCTCCACACCCAAAAGCAAGACAATGAGCAATTATATAACGTTGCCAACTACCAAACTCGGTAACACTGGACTGACTGTTTCGCGTCTCTGTCTCGGTACAATGACTTTCGGATTGCAGACAGATGAAGAAACTTCCAGACAAATCCTTGACACCGCCGCCGATGCTGGCATTAACTTTTTGGATACAGCTGATGTTTATCCACTTGGGGGTGGGCTTGCTACAGCTGGAAGTACCGAAGAAATCATTGGGCGCTGGCTCAAAGGCAAACGTGAACATTTTATTTTGGCTACCAAAGCTGTAGGTAAAGTTGGCCCTGCACCTTGGGATCAGGGTGCTTCGCGTAAACACATTTTGGATGCGATCGATGCTTCCCTCAGACGACTGGGAACGGATTATGTTGACCTATACCAATTGCATTCTGATGATGCCTCAACTCCTCTTGATGAGACTCTAGAAGCACTCGACACCATAGTTCGCGCTGGC
>NZ_DASQZC010000032.1:0-6066 GCF_035638895.1 Nostoc sp.
AAATAGCCAGTCTGCCAATAGCGACACATATTCCCAACGTTTGGCAGACATTGTGGGAACTGCGATCGCTCTATTAACTCTCATTCTCCCCGTATTTGTCATCGCCCACTATTCTTCAAGTAATGTTCAAAATAACCAGCAACCCCTGGTTCAAAATTTCAAAGGAAGTCAAGATTGATAAAGCTTTCTAGTAGGATTTCACTAGCAGAAAAGCTACAAAAAAAGAGAAAACTGATTTTGAGACAATTTCTCTAGATTTGGATGTAGTCCATCAGAAATAAGCTGAAATCTGTCTTGTGTGACTCTAGATATCAGTTGTCTTGACAGAGTAGATGCAGCAATAAATCCCTCCAACAGCAATTAAGGACGGTAGAGAATAATACCCTCTTGAAAAAAGCGTTGTGAAGTTTCTTCACAACGCTTTTTCCATTGCAATTAGGAGTGGCAGAGATGAGGAGGATCAGGGAGAAATCAATTCAAAATTCAAAATTGAAGAACTTCTGCCTCCTCCTCCCCACCTACCTACTTATCTTGTGAAATGAAAATGAATACGTTGGGAAGAAAGAGATCCATATTGCCCTAAAATTCTACACGGGGAGTGAAGCTGACTGAGTACCCCCATGATTCATTGTTATCAGAGGAGTTTTTTGTGGACTTATCTCGTATTCCTGCCCAACCAAAACCAGGTCTAATCAACGTTCTGATTGAAATTACTGGCAAAAGTAAAAATAAATACGAATACGACAAGGAACTAGAAGCTTTTGCTCTAGACCGAGTACTTTATTCCTCGGTACAATATCCTTATGACTACGGCTTTGTACCCAATACTTTGGCTGATGATGGCGATCCCCTAGATGGTATGGTCATAATTGACGAGCCAACCTTTCCAGGCTGTGTGATTGCCGCACGACCTATTGGCTTTTTGGAGATGATTGACGGTGGCGATCGCGATGAAAAAATCCTTTGTGTTCCTGACAAAGATCCGCGCTACACTCAGGTCAAATCCCTGAATGACTTAGCGCCACACCGTTTAGATGAAATTGCCGAATTTTTCCGTAGTTATAAAAATTTGGAAAAAAAGGTGACTGAAATTCTCGGTTGGCAAGATGTGGACAAAGTTGCAGCTTTAGTAGAAAAATCCGTTAAAGCTTATAGAGGATAATAGAGGAGTTAGGAGTTAGGAGTTAAGAGTTAAAAGTTAAGAGTTATGAATTTTTATTTCTCACTCCTCACTCCTGACTTATCGCTCCTCACTCCTCACTTTAATAACTTTCACTTGTTACGGATTGTAAAATCTGTCACTAACCCAAACCCAAATGCAGCGCACTCTCCTTTTGGCAAAAATTCATAACTGCACCCTCACGGGAGCAAATATCAACTATGTGGGTAGTATCAGCATTGATGAAATGCTTTTAGAAAAAGCTGGCATCTTACCCTATGAGCAGGTGCAAGTAGTTAATAATGCCAACGGTCAGCGCTTTATTACTTATGCGATCCCGGCTCCAGCCCATTCAGGAATAATTGAGCTAAATGGGGGTGCGGCACGTCTAGGCATTATTGGCGATCGCTTGATTATAATGACTTACGGGCAGTTCACTCTAGAAGAGTTAAAAAGTTACTCTCCTACGGTAGTCATTGTGGACGAAAAAAACAGGCTCTTAGAAGTGCGGCACTATGATGATCTGCTCAGTAAGGTCTAATTTCAAGGAAAATGTCAAATTTTGAGTTGTTGGATTCCCAGAGCTACGTACCTGAAAAGTCATCTACCCTGCCAAGTAGCCCAGCAGATGAATTTATTGTGCAATTTTGGGGTGTAAGAGGTTTGATTCCCACCCCAAGTAGCCATACCTGTCGTTATGGTGGTAATACCGCTTGTGTAGAAATGCATGTAGCCGGGAAACGGTTGATTTTTGATGGCGGTACTGGCTTACGCATACTGGGTAAAACTTGGCAAGAAATGCAACAGCCACTAGAAGCCCATTTATTTTTTACCAACTGCCAATCAAATAGAATTCAAGGGTTTCCCTTTTTTGCTCCAGCATTTATTGGGGAAAATTGCTTCCATATTTACGGCACAGCTGCATCAAATGGAGCCTCAATCAAACAATGTCTGTACGATCAGATGCTCCAGCCACACTTTCCTTACCCTTTACAGGTAATGCAGTCGGAATTGCAATTTTACAATCTCACTCCAGACAGTGACGTTAAGCTAGATGATGTCATCATTACAACTGCATTCATTAATCAAACTCAGAGGTCAGTTGGCTACCGAGTCACTTGGAAAGAGTATAGTGTTGCCTACGTCACGGATTTACACCAGAATGCCGATCAAGTGGAGCGAGAGCGGATTTTACAGTTCATTCAAGGTGTTGACTTGCTAATTGCCAATGCAACTTACACTCCGCCTACATCTCACAACCATGATTCTGCTGATTTACTCTGGCAAGCTGCGGTGAATGCAGGTGTTAATGCTGGCGTCAAACGGCTAGTTATTTCTCATCATCACCCAGATGATCATGATGATTTTCTTGATCAGGTTCAAGTCGATGTTAAATCTGCCTTTCCTCAAGGAATACTAGCCCGTGAAGGTCTAATTTTAATTGTTGCTAAATGATTTAGATTTGTTGGCATTTTGAAATCGGTGGTAGAGCGATGCTTACGAGGGTAAGCTATGCACAAGCACTGACTTGTCAGTTCGCTTTTTTGTCGAGATGGTGTGATCTGGTGTGTCCTTAACAAATTTCTATACAAATAAATTTCGGTATCAGTCAGCCCAAGATGTTATTGCAGGATTAGACCAGATAGACTAAAAGGTTGCTATACAAAATGTACAAAGGGCACAGTATTGCTGTGCCCCTACTATTCCACACTATTAAAATCGGCTATATTACCCTTCTAAGAAGAAGCATTTTGCAACTCGGCTGTGCGGACTGAAAGCTGCTGTGTCTGATTACCTCGTTGGACTTTCACCTGTAATACTTGACCAAGACGACTGTCTTCCACAACGTTCTGCAATTGTTCAGCACTGGTAATAACTTTACCATCAACTTGAAGAATTACATCCCCGCGCCGGATACCCGCAGATGCGGCTGGAGAATTGGGGACAACTCGCATTACAAAAACACCATTAATTTCTGGTATCTGAATCGGAGAATTGGGATCGGTGTTATTTTGCTTGGCAAGATCGGGTGTCAAAGTTAGCATTTGCACGCCCAAATAGGGGTGAGCAACTTTGCCATCACGTTGCAATTGCGCGGCGATCGCTTTAGCTTTATCAATAGGAATTGCAAACCCAATACCCATTGCATCAGGACGAATGGCTGTGTTAATGCCAATCACTTCACCTTGGCCATTCAATAGTGGCCCGCCAGAGTTACCAGGGTTAATGGCTGCGTCTGTTTGAATGAAATCTAAGCGTTTGTCACTAATGCCAACTTGGGCGCTGGAACGTTTCAGGGTACTGACAATTCCCAAGGTAACGGTGTTGTCAAATCCCAAAGGATTACCAACTGCGATCGCCCAGTCTCCTACTTGAACGTTACTGGAAGAACCCAAAGGCGCTACTGGTAAATCGTTACCAGCATTAATTTTGACTACTGCCAAATCTGTGACTTCATCAATACCTTGAACTTTCCCTTCAAAGGTGCGACCATCTTTGAGCCGGACTGTTACTTTATCAGCTTTATCAACCACATGAGCATTAGTTAGAACTAATCCGCTCTTGTCAAGAATGAAACCTGAGCCTACACCGCGTAACTGCTCAGAAGGGATCTGCTGAGGTAAACCTTCACCAAAAAATCGACGGAAAAAGGGGTCTTCCATAAATGGATCAACGCGACGAGCAATTGTGCGCTCAGTATCAATTCTGACAACTGCTGCGCCAACACGATTCACTGCTGCTGTGACAAAGCTAGTGCTACTGATCGCAGCAGTGGCTGGTGATTGCCGTTGGGCAATCAGTTGTGAAGTATCTTCAGCAGTTACTATGGGTGCTGGTTCTGCTTGGGAGGGCAACACCTGCAATGTGCTAACGGTTAGCAGAACTCCTAGCACGATCGCTAAAACATGAGTACTGAGTTGGCGTAAAGACCTGGGTAATTTGAGAAATCGCATAATCACAACCTGATTTATAAGCTTAATTGTTGCCTAGTCGTGACAAATCTATTTACAGTTATTTTTACAAAATTGAGGTTGGCTTTTTACTTGGGGTTTCGCCTGCTCTCCCCAATAATGGGGTTAGGGCATTTTGCGAACTACCTGTAATCAAGTTAATGGAAAATTTAACCCAAAAGCTATTATGGACATTTACCCTTTACAAGTTCGGTTTTTACCCATCAATAAAACAAACTTTTGGATTGCGAATGAGACTGGCTTACTCTCTGTTCTAACGGTATATAGATGAACTAACTTTTGAATAAAATTTCATTTCGATTAGCTGCACCTAGCTGGGGTAAAGAGTTGATAGCTGAGTGGGGAGTGAGGGTAATAGGAACCGTTGGAGGTAGTTGTAATTGTTTTACAACACTTTGCAAAAGTTGATCTTGTCCAGTCCGCAAACCCCAGACATTTGTCCCCCGGTTGATAATAGCAAACCAAACCAAACCGCGATCGCGTGTGGGCATCACTCCGGCCAAAGCGCTTACATCCCGCAGAGTGCCAGTTTTAATCACAGTCGCAAGGGGAATGTGTCTGGCGTGTAGTGTCCCCCGGTGATCAAATCCAGACATGGGGAACAAGTCAGCCAGATTTAGTTGATGGGCAGATGCTTCAGCTTGAATAGCCATCAACATGGCACAAGCAGCTCTTGGGGAAATGCGATTTTCCGGCCCCAATCCAGAACCATTAATTAACTGAATTTCCATTTGTGGCACTCTCGCAAGGTTAGCAGCAGTTGACTGCACTACAGCCGCTCCTCCCACTGAGTCTGCCAGCATCTCTGCCATATCGTTGTTACTGTAAACATTCATTTCTTTGATTAGTTGTTTCAAAGGCAATGAGCGATGACGCAGTAACAAAGTTTGTCGGGGGTTTGGTTGCGCCTCAAATTTCACTGCACCAGCAATGACAACTTGAGGCTTGGGCGTTCCCTTGGGCATGATTGAGTGTGTATAAATAGCGGGGCGGCCCCAACTCGCACGATTTAGTGTTTGCTTGAGCATCACACCTGCTAGCATCGGCTGACGTTGGAAATTCATGGCAAAATTGCCAGTAATGAGCAAATTTCCCTTTACCTGCTTAATGCCCATTTTATTGAGAGTATTACCAAGAGCGATCGCTTCTTCCCAAACAAACATCGGATCGCCACCACCAGTAATTACCAAATCGCCCTGCACAGCCCCATTTACCACTGGCCCAGTGGCACTGACTAAGGTATCAAATTGGTAGTCTGGGCCCCAGGTTTTCAAAGCAACTAATGAAGTAGCAATTTTGGTTAAAGAGGCAGCTGGCAGAGGCGTTGTACCTTGGTGATTTGCCATCAGCATGGGCCCCGACTGCATCCAAATTCCCTGACTCTGGGCCAGATTTTGCGCTATCAGTTTCGATGTTACTAGCTGTTTCAGATATTCCTGCACCGTAGTAGCCCCAGCTGGATTGGGATCAGGGGCAAGAACTAATCCAGGGCTACTTTGCCAAGTCAAAGCGTCTAAGGCATCTAGAGGTTTGATTTGTACCCCGGCCATCTCTAGCCAGAGCGACACCAAACCTGAACCCAATAATTCCAGCATGTTTTATTCCTCTGTTAAGATGTGACACAGTGTTTACTGTGCTAATATACAAGCTTTTTTACAAGAATCAGCATTGAGCTATAGTAACTGCTGTTTTTCTCATCTGTAAGGAGGGTAAACCATATTGTTTTCGCGGCTTTTTTAACAATGCCAAAATGCCCATTGCTCATGAAGATAGCCACATGGGATTGAAGAAAGAGACAAGGGGACAAGGGGACAAGGGGACAAGGGGACAAGGGGACAAGGGGAGGAATTCAGATGGGGATTCAGACCCCACCTGATTTAAGTCCACCAAAAAGTGGTGGGGGTCTTAAACCCTTGGGCGTTGCCGCACGACTTG
>NZ_DASQZC010000033.1:0-14897 GCF_035638895.1 Nostoc sp.
AGGCATATATCGTTCTCGAAATGTCTGATTCCTTGGTATGACTGGCAAACGTCCAATCAACAATCGTAACTGGCGGAATGTGCCGTCTTCTGTGAAGTAAGAAACATCCATTAAATCGTGATAACGACCTTGTTGGTAAAGTCGAATCAATAAAGCCATTGGGACGGGGACAATAATTATTAAAAGACACCCCAATGTCAGCCAAGGTTGTTGAGCATTACGAAAGATGGCTAGTAAGCTCAATAATCCTAAAACGCTAAAACTCACAAATATCGAAATGGTTTCGTAAAAGGTGGGAATAATTGGTACAGGATGCAGCCGCCGATAGCGATCCACTAGCCAAAATAGTAAGCCGAAATAAGCGATCGCAACTCCTCCCACACCAAAAACTAACCAAAAATTTGTACCGTAGCCACTCAACAACAGCAGTACACTCAACCCCAACCAACTCCAAGCTTGCAGTAACCACCCAATAATAGAAAGGGGTTCACCAACAATTAAGCGCTCACTAAGTTGTGTGTATTTTTCTAAATCGATGTCTGCTAAAGTCAGTAACTCACTGCTATTGCGAAAGGGTTTTATCAGACGACGCTGGGCGATCGCTTCGGCTTGAGTTGCAGAAAAACCCAAATCAATCAAACTTGCGGGGGAGGCACTATTAATATTTGTAGCCGTCAAACGGCGACTCATTTCTACTAATCGCAGTTGTTGTTTTGTATATTCCAGTTCATTAGCATCAGCAACTTGTTGTTGTTGACGAAAATTTTGCCCCAAATTCCGCAATATGTTTTGATTACCTTGCAATGTAGGGATGCAGAACATCTTACCAATCTGACCCGGATTACCTAAAATTTTTGCTTGGTTAGAGTTGAAAGTTAAACTAGGTACGCTTAAACAAGCTTCTGTAGAAAATCTTGCATCGCTAAAATCTGCTTGGTTGAGAATGCTTGCACCTTGCAAATTTACCGATTGATTAAACTCCACCTCCCGAAATGTGACAGCTTGCTCAAAAGTTGCTTCTGTTAAAAGGAGGAACTGATTAAAATTTGCTTTAGTAAACTGGGCTTGATTCGCAAAACGGACATTAGAAAAATCAGCATTATCTCGCCACTGCCCACTATTGAATTTAGCTAACTGTTTAAAAGTTGCTTGGTTGAAGTTGGTAGTCTTTTCAAAAATGCTGCCTTGAAAATCAGCAGTTTCTTGAAATTGAGTTTGTTTAAAATTAGCTTTTTCAAAAAAAATACTGCCTTGAAAATTGCTTGGTTGTTTGAATTTAGCACCGTTAAAGTTGACGGGACGAGCAAATCTGGTTTCATTCCAATTAGTGGATTGGAGAAAAGTTGCACCTTGGGCATCCACAGACTGAAGAAAGAATGTATTAGAGAACTTCATTTCGCCATTGAAACGAGTTTGCACTAATGTTAAGACACCACGAAAAACGGCGATTTCACTGGATGGAGTTGACTGTGTTCCCAACAGCGATCGGCAATCTTTGGAGTTTGTGAGTGACTCTAAACAAACGAAGCGCAAAAGTTCTAATTCTTGTTGTTCGGTGGCGGTGAAAATCGGAGCAATGGCTTGGGCATACAAGGGCGTTCTTAAACCCAAATCGCTGCCCACAAAATCCCCTAAAATTAGGGTATAGCTAAGGTCTAAACCCAGAGGTTTTGCGCCTAGTCCTTTTCGCATGAGTTGGTAAAAGGCATCACGAAAACTAGTATTTTCTGGGCGCAAATCAATCACCATTTTTTGCAAATCTACGGTCAAATTGCCTTCGAGCAGTGTGGGTGTGCGTAGACGTTCTTGTAATAATTCTAGAGTTAAGGGTGTGCGTTCTGGTTGCGTTTGTGCTGCTGAAGTAGGTAGGGGGAGGAGGAGGAGAAGTAAAACGCAAAGGAACGCAATCGCAAAGCGTCTGTCTGCGACACGCTGCGCGAACGCAGAGAAGGGAAGCGCAGAGGGACGCAGAGAAAGGTTTCTGGGTATCTTTGCATTTAACCTCTGGTTGCATCTATGTTTAAAAAATAAATTATGCAAATTGTTCGATCAATCGTCGCTAATGAGTAGAACAATTTTACCTGTCACAGAACCGCTTTCAATTAGTTGGTGCGCTTTAGCCGCTTCTTTTAAAGGGAATTTGTGGCTAACATGGATTTTTAATTTGCTTTCATTGATCCAGGTGGCACATTGTTCGAGAATTTCTGCATGGTGCTGGAGGCTTTGTTCTAATCCTAGCAACGCTGGTGTGAGCATTAATTCTAAACCTATGCGGAGATTGCGTTGTCTGGCAGTTTTCCAAACAGTATTGGCATCGGGTTCGAGAATCGTCACAATATCACCATATACTCGCACTGCGGGGAAGGTTTTGTGAAAGGTTTCGCCGCCTACGGTATCAAAAGCCAAGTCTACGCCTTCGCCGTTAGTCCAATCTAATGCTGCTTGTACAAAGTCTGTTTGTTTGTAAAAAATTACATGATCGGCACCTAGTTGTTTAACAAAATTAGCTTTTTCTTCAGAACCCACTGTGGTGGAAACAGTAGCACCTTTGAGTTTTGCTAATTGAATTGCTACATGACCGACACCACCAGCACCCGCATGAATCAAAACTCTTTCCCCAGGTTCCAATCGTCCCCGTTCGTATAAAGCTTCCCAGGCGGTGATTAACACTAAAGGCGCTGCTGCTGCTTCGGCAAAGGAGATAGACGCAGGTTTACGTGCCACAAACCGCTCATCCACAACGGTATACTCAGCATAATTACCTTGGTGTGCGCCCAACCCGCCATAGCAAAAATATACCTCATCGCCTGGGCAAAAACGCTGAACACTACTACCCACCGCTTCGACTATACCAGCACCATCACATCCTAAAATTGTCGGCGTGCGATTGGGGTAGAAAGTGCCTCGGCTACGAAGTTTTGTGTCAATGGGGTTAATACCAGCCGCCACCAAACGCACTAAAAGTTCACTATTACCTACAGGAACAGTAGGGTTTGGTACTTCCTGTAGTTGCAGAACTTCTGGACTGCCAGCTGCTGTCATCAAGACTGCTTTCAAAACTCTTTCCTCCTGACTTTAGATGCACGTTTTTATGTAACTTTAGCGCAAGAGGGTGGACACAAAGTTATATCTGATTTTTAAACACGCTTTGTGCGTACTATGAACTCATCAAAATTAATAAGACAGACCACTAGGTTTACTGTATGTAAGGTAATATGTTACATTAGTTGTGCTAGATGTCCTGCATCTATGAGCTTGGTACTATGGAGATACAATGTTGCTCAATGCAATCGTAAAAAGAATTGCTAAATCATTGTAATAATATTTAACATGAGTCTACGTTGTGTAATTTAGATTAACTATTGCAGAGAAAGTATCTCAGAGTTAGTAGAATGGCAAATACAAGGACGCAACTCTTTTATGGATTAGTTACTCTAGAACTGTAGACTATGTTTTCAGTCCTGGGTTATTTTTGTATTTTGCCTCTGAGGCATACCAATCAAGACCACACCAAATCCTTCATTAAGATCTCCCACAAATCATAATGCCTGTGATTGAGAAGAAAAGAACTCGCGATCTGCCCCAAATTAACGAACGAATCCGCTACCCAAAAATTCGGGTAATTGATACTGATGGTGCCCAACTGGGAATTATGCTCCCACAAGAAGCACTACAACTAGCAGAAGAGAAAGAGTTAGATTTGGTGCTAATTAGTGACAAAGCTGACCCGCCAGTTTGTCGGATTATGGACTACGGGAAATATAAGTTTGAGCAGGAGAAAAAGGCGCGGGAAGCTCGGAAAAAGCAGCACACGGCTGATGTCAAAGAAGTTAAAATGCGCTACAAAATAGAAGAACACGACTACAACGTGCGTGTTAAGCAAGCAGAGCGCTTTTTGAAAGATGGCGATAAAGTCAAAGCTACTGTCATGTTCCGGGGTCGAGAAATTCAACACAGCGACCTAGCAGAAGATTTGCTCAAGCGAATGGCAACTGATTTGGAGCCTTATGGGGAGCTGCAACAAGCGCCTAAAAAAGAAGGGCGAAACATGATGATGCTCATCTCGCCTAAAAAATAATCCTCTAACTGTATTAATAGACCATGTTTGAAAATCCCCTGGCTTAAAGTCAGGGGATTTTTTGATGTTTCGTTTCCATGCAACATGCGCCCAAAACTCTGAGGTTATTTAAATTTATCTAAAATCGATAATCCTGAAGGCTAAGTGGGAAACATAATACTCAGTTGCCCTTTGTTATTTCCTGGAGATAAGGGAGATGAGAAAATATTTTCTTCCCCTGCTCCCCCTGCTTCCCCTGCCCCCGCTCCCCATTACTCGGTGATACTACCAGAAAAGAAAACTGCATGGAACTGAAAAATCCCTGGTTGGCTGCAAATAAAGTTGCTTTACCACGGCTACGACTACTACAGTGGCTGAATCTCCGACCAGAGGAGAGTGAACGAACTCAACTCATGTTCTTTTTTTACACAACTGTATGTGTAGGATTGCGGTGGGCAGAGGACAGTACTGTGGCGCTGTTTTTGGATGAATATGGGACTCAGCTACTGCCGTGGATGTATATTGCTAGTGCCGTTATGAGTGCAGCACTGGTTTTTTTATACTCTTGGCTGCAAAAGATTTTTCCTTTGCGCCGGGTGATTGTAGCGATCGCACCTTGCATGTTGATGCCATTACTATTATTAGTAGTATTACGTTGGGGAGCGCATGTTTCATACCTGGCAGTTATTTCGGCATTTCTGCTGCGGCTGTGGGTAGATGCACTTTATGTGGTCAATGACCTCAACACTTCCATCGTTGCCAACCAAATATTTAATATTCGGGAGATTAAACGGACTTACCCATTGGTGAGCAGTGGGCTTTTAGTCGCAGATGTGCTCAGTGGCTTTAGTTTGCCTTGGCTATTGCAATACACCACGCTGAATAAGATCATCTTCATCGCTTGTATAGTAATTTTATTAGGATCGGGGATTTTATTATATTTAACTCATCAATATCGAGCGGCTTTTCCTGAAACGCCACAAAAACTAGTTACTGAAGAACAAGCTTCACGACAGCGTTTTATTAAAAGTCCTCTGAAGCGCTATGTTTGGCAACTGTTTGCTTTTGTCGGTCTGTTGCAAGTCATTGGGTTATTAATAGATTTTCAATATCTACGCGAACTCCAATCTAATTTGGGCGACCGAGAACTTGCCAGCTTCTTAGGTCTTTTTGGTGGGACGTTGGGACTGTGTGAGTTGTTGTTACAGTGGTTTATTTCCAGCCGACTCATCGAACGAATGGGGGTATTTTTCACAGCTACGCTTTTACCAATCACCGTAGGCTTTTCACTACCAGGAGTGCTGGTATTATTGCATTTAATTCCCGCCATCCAATCGCAAAGCTTTTTTTGGGGTTTGGTAATTGTCAAATTCTTTGATGAACTCCTGCGCTACACCTTTGTCATGAGTAGCGGCCCAATTCTGTACCAACCAATTCCAGAGGCAATTCGCAGCCGGATGCAGACTTTATCTGGTGGAACTGCCGAAGCGATCGCTACAGGTTTGACAGGAGTGCTAATTTTTGCAACTATATTGTTTTGTGGTCAGTTTATACCCATACCGTTGCAAAAGTGGGTGTTAGTAGCAGAAACAATGCTGATAGCTGGCACCTGTTTAAAAGTAGTTTGGGAATTGCGATCACGCTATGTTGAACTGTTAGTCTTGAGTGTGGCACGCGGTCAGTTAAGTGCAACCAATGTCGGCTTACGATTTTTCAAGCAAGGTGTAGTCAAAGCCTTGGGAGAAAAAGGCAGCGAGGCAGATAAACGCTCTTGTATTGAACTTTTAGCCCAAATTGATCCCCAAGGATGTGCGGAAGTTTTAGCACCTCTGTTAGTCAAATTAACCCCAGATTTACAGCGCCAAAGTTTAGAAGTCATGCTGATAGCAGGTGCAAATCCCGCTTATCTATCTGCTATCCGTCCTTTGCTAGAACAACCCCAAGAAACTAACTCCGAAGTTTTCGCCCTAGCGCTGCGCTACGTTTGGCTGGCTGAACCAAATCCCAATTTAAGCATCCTAGAAGAATACCTGAACCCCCGGCAAAACTCACTCATCCGCGCCACCGCCGCCGCTTTAGTCTTACGTCAGGGAACGCCTATGCAAAAGGTAGCAGCTACCCAAACCATGCGCCGGATGTTGACTCATAAGAAAGAACGGGAACGGGTAAATGGAGTTAGGGCGCTTAGAGAAGCAGTTTATTTGCAGGCGTTGCGGATTCACATTCCGAATTTGTTACAAGATGAGTCGTTACGGGTGCGCTGTGCCGTATTGGAAATGATTGCAGCAACCCATTTAGAAGAGTACTATTGTGCCCTGATAGCAGCACTTTATTACAAATCAACCCGCACTACAGCAATGTCTGCTTTAGTGCGATTAGAGAATGAAGTTATAGAGATGCTGTTGCGGGTAGCTACCAATATTTACAAACCAGAAGTAGTGCGAATGTATGCTTGGCGTACCATTGCTCAAATTGGGACTCAAGAAGCATTGGAGATTTTATGGGAAAAGTTGGAAACATCTTGGGGTACAACTAGGGATCATATTCTTCGCAGCTTACTAAAAATCCACAAACAACCAGGAATTAAAGGTTTAGTAGATCGATTTTATGAAAGTCGGGTAGAAAATTTAATTGAGCAGGAATTAAAGTTTTTAGGTGAGATTTACGCCGCATATATAGATTTGAAAACACTAGACGAAAAAGGAAATCAGCAATCTAGTGAGAGGATTGTGATTGTCTCTGAGTTATTGCAACGCGCCCTTTTAGAATTGGAATTGGATGTCAAAGAGCGGCTGTTACTGCTATTGAAACTGCTTTACTCGCCAGAAAAGATGCAGGCAGCAGCATTTAATTTGCGATCGCTTTCAGTGGTAAACTTAGCACGAGGGTTAGAAATCTTAGAGCATACCATAACTTTGTCTTCAAAATCTCTGTTGCTGAATATTTTAGATAACCGACCGCACTCAGAAAAATTGCAACATCTGGTAGAAGCTAAGATCGTAGAATATGAAAATATGATAGTTAGCGATCGCCTCCACAGATTGCTGACTTTGGGTAACTTCCTTTCTGACTGGTGTCTAGCTTGCTGTTTTCATTTTGCTCAAGTGACTCGCACGCCATTGACAAGTTCTGAAATTTTAGTGAGTTTACGTCATCCAACCGGCTTTGTTAGAGAAGCTGCGATCGCATATTTAAATATGGTTTCACATCGCGTTCTCCTGCAAATCCTCCCCCAGTTAGAAAAAGATCCACATCCTTTGGTAGCTGCTCAAGTCAAAGACTTACTCGAAAAATACCAGTTTAAAAATTAAAATTTATAGCCTTATTAGTGCAATTAGCTCTAACTTCTTACCAAAGAAAATTTGATTCCTTCCTGTGGAATGTAGTACAACCTGTCACGGAAGTTTATTATGTGTTCACTGATATGGATGCTATTAAAACTAAATGCTAGTGACAACAGATGACTAATAATCAGCAACTTGCTTATCGTCTGATTCAAGAAGAGCATATAAAGCGTCTAGGGACAGACGAATTAGGCCTGCTCCGTAGTCGCTCTCAGCAAAAGCCTCTTGTGATAAATCCAAGTTTTACTGTTCGGATTCTAAACACAATCGCGGTTGCCTCTATTGCCAGTACTTGCTTATTTGGGATAGGCACGCTTTCGTGTTGGGGGTTAGAGATTATTGAGGCGAACACAAAATCAATTTCCCTCAGTAAAGAGCATGAATGGCAGATACGAAAACATATCTGCTTGGGCTGGATGCTTGTTGGCTTTTCCAGCTTTGTTGCTAGTGCCTCGTTGGGTGAAAAGCCTCAACGACAAATCAATGAATAGACCAATTGCCAAAGACTCTTTTATTCATTAAGCAAACAACAGCATTTTAAATATGAAACTACCTCAAATGATCGTCACAACAGTAGCAGCAATCACTTTTGGATACATTGGTTCCCAATACTTCACCAGAAATATGATGTATATCATAGGCGGTGGAATGATTGGGGTTGGTGCAGTGGCATACGTAATCCCGCCGAAAACCAAACAAAAGCCAACCCACACACAACCGAAGGAGCCTGCGGAAACTACTCGCAACTGAGCGCAGTAGTTTTCAGATGGGAGCAAATGCTCAAAAAATTAATGATGAGTCATCTGCCTAAACCTCAAACTCACGCTGAATTTTTTTTGCTCTGAAAAACTTGGACGCATTATTTTTCGTGGCACTTTCGGCTAGAAATCAATATTTTTGCTTTTCATATCTTTCTCCCCTGCCCCTTCACTAATCCCCCTGCGGATGCTCATCCCACAAGGTTGTCAGTTCCCGTAAACTCTGATGATTGCCATTACCCAAAATCAGATGATCTAGTACCGGAATGCCCAAAAGCTGCGCCCCTGTTAACAACTGACGCGTCAATTCTATATCTTCCTGGCTGGGTTCGAGGTTTCCAGAAGGATGGTTGTGGGCAACTATTACCCGCGTTGCACCTTGACGAATAACTTCCCGAAAAATATCACGGGGAGAGGCTAGGGTTTCGGTTGCTGTACCAATGGTAATTACTTGCGTACCCAATAAGCGATTTTTAACATCTAATAGCACCACTGCAAAACGTTCTTGTATTTGCCACATCAAATCTTGACTGAGGGTAGCAGCAGCAGCAAGTGGGCTATCAATTAATGTGCCATCGTTGGGACGAGATTGAAAGGCGCGTTTGCCTAATTCAATTGCTGCTAAGATACTTGTCGCCTTCGCTGGGCCAACACCAGAAATTTGCATCAACTCAGCAGGACTAACTTCTCGCAAAACTGCCAAAGGATCACGTTGGTGTTTGCCTAATTCGCTCAAAATATATTGTCCCAAACCCACAGCTGATAGTTTTCCTGGCCCTTGACCGGTGCCTAGAAGAATTGCGATTAACTCTGCTGTGGCTAAAATTTTTGCACCATGCGTCATTAATCGTTCACGCGGACGCTCATTTGTAGGTAAGTCAGCAATTCTGAGGCAATAGGTCATAGAAAGCTAAGAGAATAGTCATCAAAGATGGAACTATTTTTATTTATCCCTTGTTTGCTCTCAAAATCATTTTTATTTGATAATTTCATAATTCTCACGCCAAAGTTCAACTAAGACTTACAAGATGAAGTCTAGTGGAATGAATCTTTCCGCAAAACGCAACAAAAGCTCATAGCTGCTGCACAGGCTACTAAACAAGAAATCACTGCAAGACAAGCTAAGTTTTCCTAACTCATCTTTAAATTCATAGATTTACACTACTCCCCACTCCCCACTCCCTATCCCAGCTATTGATAAATTTGCGTTGCTTTGAGCATGTGGTAGGTAATGATCAACTGAGTCAAAGCCAGAGGATAACTTTGCAGTGTTTCTCCAGTTGTACCAGCAATTTTACCCAGTTCGGGATTACTTTCGCGATCGCAAATACTTCGTAAATGGGGCATATCAGAACAAATAATATGCTCTAGCTTATTCACCTGATCTAAGGTTGCATGGCCATCAACTTCTAAAACATCCACCGGCTTACTCATATCTCTGTCCAGTCCCAGGCGGATTGCTGAGTCAGAATTACCATAGGTAGAGCTGATAATCGGGGTAAAATCTGGGTGGGGAATTGTTGGACGTAGTACCAAACGTACATTCAGGTGTCCATTGGTTTCATCATCTTCCCCGGCGGGTGGGTAGAAACTGATTACTATATCAGACCATTGTCGCTGCGGACGGATAAACTCTGCTGAGTCTGGTTCGCGTTTTTCTAATTCTGCTAGTACCTGTTCAGCTGTGTAGCCGCGCTTTTGCGTGTCTCGCTTAACTTTCCACTTAGAGCGTAGTTCTTCAGGCGGTGCAAGGTAAACTTTCACGTCGTAAGAATCACGGGCAACACGGGTAGAATAACCGAGTAATCCCTCAATAATCACGAATTTATTGGGTTTGATATACTGCGGTGGCTCGAATGTGCCAGTTTTATGGCTATAAACTGGTTTAAGAATTGGCTGTCCTGTGCGTAGCAACGACAAGTGTTGCTGCATAATATCTAAATGGTTGCAGTCTGGGTGGAGGGCAGTGATACCAATCTCTGCACGCTGTTGGCGATCATAACGGTGATAATCATCTGTGCATATCAGTGTCACATTTTCTGGGCCAAGTACCTGGGCGATTCCTCGCGTTAGTGTTGTTTTCCCAGCAGCGCTGTCGCCTACAATACCAAGAATTATTGGACGGCTCATCATAACCTCCCAGAATACAAGCAAGTTTAGTAATAAAATTTCCCTACAATAGTTTTTATTCTAGAAGGGTTTAGGCAAGTAACTCAAACAAAGGGTTGGTATGCAATATCTCTACATATATAGAATGTGGGTGTTGCTATATCCACAGGTGGTATTCCTGAAGTGCAGCATAACTGGGTTGGCTGTCAATTTATTTAATTAGGGGGTTGACGGCATAGACTTTATAGCAAACTTGCCGCAAGAATTGGGCGGAAGAACCCCACCCCGCCAAAGCTATGCTTTGTCTCCCCTCCCCGCTTGCGGGGAGGGGTTGGGGGTGGGGTTCTTTTATTATGGGTAATTTAGCGGACATAATATAAGTTGTTTTTAAAGATAATTTTGACTTCTCAAAAATCGTTGGCGAGTATCAAAGACTCATCCACGAGTAAAAAAGACTCGTCCACGAGTAAAAAAGACTCATCCGCGAGTATCAAAGACTCATCCACGAGTATTAAAGACTCATCCACGAGTATTAAAGACTCATCCGCGAGTAAAAAAGACTCATCCGCGAGTAAAAAAGACTCATCCACGAGTAAAAAAGACTCATCCACGAGTATCAAAAACTCATCCACCAGCCCGTAATCCCCAATTTTATGACAACTCAAACACTAGGACTCGAACAAAACCTCTATGACTATTTACTATCAGTCTCTTTGCGAGAACCGGAAATCTTAACCCAACTGAGACAGGAAACAGCCCAATATCCAATAGGGAGAATGCAGATTGCTCCCGAACAGGGGCAATTTTTGGCGTTACTGGTGCAGTTGTTGGGAGCCAAAAAAACTTTGGATATTGGGGTATTTACAGGTTATAGTTCCCTGGTGGTGGCATTGGCATTACCAAACGACGGTAAAGTGGTAGCCTGTGATGTGAGTGAAGAATTTACAACGATCGCTCGGCGCTATTGGCAACAAGCGGGTGTGGCGGATAAAATTCAACTGCACATTGCCCCAGCTTTAGAGACTTTGGATAAGCTACTGGCAACCAAAGAAGCGGAAACCTTTGATTTTGCTTTCATTGATGCAGATAAGAGCAACTATGATGCTTATTATGAGCGATCGCTACAATTAGTGCGTCCGGGGGGACTGATTGCGATCGATAATGTCCTTTGGTCAGGTAAGGTTGCCGACCCCGAAGTGCAAGATAATAGAACTAAAAAGATTCGTGCCTTTAATGAAAAGCTCCATCTTGACCAGCGAGTTAGTCTTAGTTTAGTAGCGATCGCAGATGGCTTGACTCTAGCGCTGAAGAAATAAGAAGTCCTGCTAAAGACAGAATTCAGAATACCCTACCCTAGCAGTCAAGTCAGGGCGAAGAGTCATAAAGGAAAGAATTTAATATCACGCGTGTTTAAAATAGCTAATCCATTCTGGATTTTGGCTCCTGAATTCCGAATTCTTTTTCGGTAATGTCTCGGAATCCTGATTTCTCTATTTGTTAGGAACGCAGAAGTGTCTTTAATTTTGAATTTTGAATTGTTAATCGGTTGTATATTATTAATATACCAAATTGAATAAATGCCTTTACTAACTCTTTAACCTTTAATACTAATATCCGTGGAAGATATTCTGCAAGCAGTAGAAACAATTTTGCAAGACAAGCCTCTTGCTTCAATTCAATGTTTTGTACTATCTCAATCGTGGTTGGGCAAAACTTACGATGAAATGGCAGAGATATCAGGCTACCGCAACAATTACATCAAGGAAGTTGGCTCTGAGTTGTGGCAAGACCTTTCCGTTGCACTTGGAAAGAAAATAACGAAAAAAAATCTGCATTTAGTCTTGGATAAATATCTGGAAGAGAGGATAAACGATCAGGAGAATCAGAGCCAAGAAAAGTTGGAGGAAGAATCTAGCTTAGAAATGGTTTCTCCAGACTTTTCTTCAGCAAGCAAAATTGAATTTCCAAGCGGCCCTGTACCACTGGGTTCTCCTATTTACATCAATCGCCCTCCCCTAGAAGAACTTGTTTGTAACGAGATTTTACACCCTGGTTGCTTAATCCGAATCAAAGCACCTAGAAAAACGGGAAAAAGTTCACTGTTAAACCGAATGATTACTTATGCTAGAGAGCAAGGTTATCAAATTGCGTATTTGGACTTTCAAGAAGCTGACGAAGATATTTTTGCTTCTCTAGATAAATTTTTGCGTTGGTTTTGTGTCAATGTCAGCAGGCAATTAAATCTCCTTCCCTGTCTAGATGACTTTTGGGATACGGAAATGGGCAGCAAGGTAAGCTGCAAAATCTATTTTGAAGCATATCTGCTGCAATACATTGAGCAAAGTCCTGTAGTTTTGGCTTTGAATGAAGTCCATCGAGTTTTTGAACATCCGAATATTGCCCAAGATTTTCTGCCAATGCTACGATTTTGGCACGAACAAGCAAAGCAGGATCAAATCTGGCAAAAACTCCGAATGGTGGTAGTTCACACCACAGAAATTTATATTCCACTCAAGTTAAACCAATCGCCTTTCAATGTTGGGATAACCATTACATTGCCGCCGTTTACCCTCGATCAGGTACAGAAATTAGCATTAGCTTACGGGCTACATTGGGCAGCAGACTCCGAAGGGGCTAAACGCCTTGTACCCTTACAAACAATGGTAGGAGGACATCCTTATTTGGTGAGTCTGGCGCTTTATCATTTATGTCATGAAGAAATAACATTAGAGGTGTTACTAGAAAGCGCATCTACACAAGTGGGAATTTACAGTCAGCATTTACGAGAACTGTTGCGCTTACTCCAAAAAGAACCAGAATTAATGTCAGCTATGGAAAAGGTAATTGCAACAGATGAAAAAGTGGAGTTAGACGCGATCGCTGCTTACAAGCTAGAAAGTATGGGCTTGGTTCAACTAAACGGCAATCAAGCTCACATAAGGTGTGAGTTATATCGCTTTTATTTTAGCCAACAACTGGGACGATCAGGGTCGTAATAGTTCTGGTAAACTGTTGAAACATAGATAATAAAAATACTTGTTCTCGTTCTTAATATGAATTTAATCAATTATCTTGATGCAAATTTAATTATTAAAAATGAGAACTAGTTTAAAATTTTAAATCAAATGAACAATTATCGATACCAAGTTGGTGGAACCCTTACAACTGACGCACCTAGCTATGTTGAGCGCAAAGCGGATGTGGAACTTTACGAAGCCTTAAAGCAGGGAGAATTTTGCTACATCCTGAGCAGTAGGCAAATGGGCAAATCCTCGCTTATGGTAAAAACAAAGCATCGCTTTCAACAAGAGGGGTTTAAATGTGCCACCGTTGATATGACTAATATCGGTTGTGACAATATAACTCCAGAGCAGTGGTATAAGGGAGTAGTAGGTGATTTATGGTTAGGCTTTAAACTGTTAGGTAAAGTCAATTTAAAAACCTGGTGGCAAGAACAAAATGATATTTCTTTAGTTCAGAAAGTCAGTCGATTTATTTCAGAAATTCTGTTAGCTCAGTTTCCTAACGAAAGACTATTTATTTTTATTGATGAAATTGATAGTATTCTCAGCCTAGATTTTTCTGTTGATGACTTTTTTAGCTTGATTCGCTTTTGTTATAACCAACGAGCAATTGATCCAGAGTATCATCGGATTACATTTGCAATTTTCGGTGTTGCGACACCTTCAGACTTAATTCGATATCGACATAATACTACCCCTTTTAATATTGGTAAAGCCATCCAAGTAAATGGATTCACATTTGAAGAAGCTCAACCTTTATCTTTGGGACTGAATATAAAAGATAATCATCCGCAAAAGCTTTTGAAAGAAGTATTATTTTGGACAGAAGGGCAACCATTTCTTACTCAAAAGCTATGTCGGCTACTTGTGAGTTTATCTCAAAGTGATATGGGTAGAAAGCTAAAAATACCCCCTGGCGCGGAAGAATTTTGGATAGAAAATGTGGTGCGATCGCACATCATCGAAAAATGGGAATCACAAGATGAACCGGAGCATTTACGGACAATTCGCGATCGCATCCTTGGAAACGAGCAAATTGCCGCCAGATTGCTGGGAATTTATCAACAAATTCTCCAAGGAGTGGAAGTACCATCTGACGATAGTCGAGAACAGGTAGAACTGTTGCTGTCTGGTTTGGTAATCAAAAAGCAAGGTTTTCTCAAAATCAAAAATCGAATTTATCAAGAAGTTTTCAATTTAGAATGGGTTGGAAAAAAATTAGCTTATTTACGCCCATATTACGAAACCTTCAATGCATGGATAGCCTCAAAAGAAAAGGATGAATCTCGCCTATTGCGGGGAAAAGCCTTAATTGATGCTCAAACTTGGGCAAATGGCAAAAGCTTAAGCAACTTAGATTATCGATTTTTAGCTGCTAGTGAAGAATTAGATCGGCGAGAAATGCAGCAAGCATTAGAAGCCGAACGCGCTAAAGAAACTGAAGTACGACTTGCAGAACAACAAAAAAGGCTCACTCAACAAAAAAAAACTGCCACAATAGTGACACTTTTGCTCGTGGGCATGACAATCAAGTTGGTGATTTCTATAGTGTGGGGAGTGTCGCTTTTACGAAAGATTGATGCTTTAGAATTACAGTTAAAATGTA
>NZ_DASQZC010000034.1:0-9475 GCF_035638895.1 Nostoc sp.
AATGAGTTTTGCATCTAGCAGTAACCGGAAAAAATATTATGCGATCGCAGGTGGTATGATTCAATCCAGAATCGAATTAGGTACTGAAGTCAAAACTGGAGACAAACTCTATCAAATTCTCAGTTTCAATAAAGAAGGTCGGCTACCTACTGTAATTGATGTCTGCGCTCAACATGATGGATTAGTTTATGATGTCGCAACTAATCAGGCTGTGAATGAAGGCGAGTTTGTATTGGGAATTGTTAGTTAATCATTTATCATTTGTCATTTGTAGTAAGGAGTGAAGAGTTTTTTAACTCTTCACTCCTTACTCTTGACTTAAATTTAGTCTCCCAAATAAATACCCATACCACAAGCGCTTTTAACCAAAGTACTATTGGGATCGACGGCACTATATTGAGCGATCGCTTCTGTAATTGGTACACTTAGTATAGCAATCCGATAGCGAAGCGGTAGCGAGTCAGACGCTCCTGCGTCGCTAACGCTGCGCTATCGAGCGTCTTTGATTTCTGAATCACTCGTAAAGGTAAGGGACTGGGGATTGGGGACTGGGGACTGGGAAGAAGGAATAAAGGTGTACTGAGTTTTGTTCAAAAATCAAATATGAGTCCTATATAACTTAACTGTATTTAAACATAATTAGAGCAGACACTGTTCAATTCAAAAACAAAACCCATTCTCCCCATGATGAGGGGAATGGTAAAAAAAATAGGAGACGGAAGAGGAAAATTTAATCTCCGCAATTCTAACTTAACTTAAGATTTACTAGACTTATCATTCATTTTATCTAACAGTTCAGTGATTTTTTTAGCTTTTTCAGGTTGGCGTTGTTTTTGCAATAAATCTTTAGCTTGTTGCAGGTTAATTTTAGCTTCCTCTTCTCGCTCTTGTTGCATGAGAATATTTGCCAGACGCAAGTAAGCGTCAGGATTTTTGGGACTGCGGCGAATCACTTCCCGGAATAATTCTGTTGCTTCTTCTATTTGGCCTTGTTGGTTTAAAACATCTCCCAAAAACAAGCGCACCACATCATTAGTAGAGTTGATGGAAATCACTTTACGAAACGCTGCTTCTGCACCTTGGTAATCTTTTGCTTGAGAAAGATTGATTCCTTTTTGAAACAAGTCTGAGGTAATCAAAGTTTTCCAAGCAAAATAGCCAAGAATTGACAGACTAAGAACAACTACAACAGTAGCGATAATAGAACTAGTAGGAAAGGTTTCTAGCATTGTCTAAGCCAAAAGACAGGCGATAGGAAAAATCAGGTATTCGATAAAAAATAGTTTCCAGATAAATTGGTAGAATTGAGCGATCGCACTTTTATCTTGTATGTCTACTGCCAAACTCCGCAACCACATCCAAACTAGCAGGGCTAAATGAGTAATTACCAGAAATATAGGGTTAATTGAGGGCACACGTAGCACACCAACTAAAATTATCCCCAGATAGCAGGCAGTTATCACCCACAGAGCTAGATTAAACACAGCTTGCGAACCGAGTTTGATAGTGAAAGTAGAGATATTATAGAGGCGATCGCCTTCCATATCGGGTATATCTTTAAAGATTGCGATCGCAAAGGTAAACACCAAGATAAATAACGTCAGCACCCACACCACAGGCGGAATTACTTGGCTTTGTTTCAGCGCCCAACTATAGTGCAAATACAATCCTAAATTAACAATCGTACCGCGCACCGAAAAAATGCATAGTGCTGCCCAAAATGGAAACTGTTTCAAGCGGATTGGCGGTAAAGAATAAGCAGTACCAATAGCCAAACTAATTGCTACCATGCCAAATAAGAATGGCCCAGTTAGCCACGCCACAACTAGCGCCAAAATCCCAGTAAAAGCAACAATTAATTGCCCTGTCTGTTGGGAAAACTCACCTGATGCCAACGGTAAATGAGGCTTATTAATCTTGTCAATATCAACATCTTCTAATTGATTCAGCCCCACAATATAGACATTGCCACACAGACAAGCAATCCATGCACCTAAGATAAGGAATAGGGAATGGGGAGTAGGGAATAGGGAATCAGGACGATTACTAATGGCAATGGCAATAAAATACAAACCTAACACACTCAGACTTGTACCAATAATCGTGTGAGGGCGAGAGAATTTCCAGAAAGCGTATAACCAATGGAAATATGATTGAACGGGTTTGCGTGGCAAAGGGCTGTTTTGAAAACTCTGGCTCATGAGTACCTTAGATTCAGTATCCGGCTTATTGTTAACCCTGACTTTTCACGGGATTTATAAAACCTTACTCTTGCTCTCTCCTGTTGTTGAGAGGCTTTTAATTCTCCCGATTCCCTATTAGGGAAGGGGGGTTAGGTTTCGCGTTAATTTTTCCACATGACCTTAGTTGTCAGATTGTTAACCATTGTCACAGAATTTGGTCATTAACAAGAGCCAAAGCTTTGGACGTAGTGTATTTTGTAGGGGAGGTAGCGGCGGCTTAAACCCTTACCACAGCCCACCGTAATGTTACTCAAGAGAATCAATCTACCTTATAAAAGAGGCTCCATCCCGAAAAAATTTGACAAACAAGCGTGAAAATACCTCTTCCCGATTCTCTTCTGCTACTCCCCATAACGGTACAATCTATCAGAAAAGTAAATAAATAGTTAAATTATGACAGCTAATTTGACATCTAAAGCGACATTTGACTTTGTGAGTGTGCTATCCCAAGCTGCGGCTGCGTATCAAGGACAGGAAGGCACAACCCCTAGTGGTGAAATATTAGTAAATGCGTTGCTACAAGCAGAAAAATCTACCAAGCAGGAACGGTTAACTTATCCGTTTGAGTCTCTTTTGGGCAAATGGCAACTTTGCTTTGCCACTGGTACTAAGAAAGTCAGAGAGCGTGGCGGAATTGTATTAGGCAAGGGTTTATATGTACCCAAGTTTATAAAAATCCATGTTTCCTTTAATGCCACTTTGGGACAGGATTCAAACAGAGGCGAAATTAGTAATCAGGTTAAATTTGGCCCAGTTTTGTTGAACCTCACGGGGCCAGTGCAATATTTAAGTAAGAAAAATTTATTGGCGTTTGACTTTAACCAAATGCTTATTAGTCTGTTTGGTCGTGTTGTTTATAACAGACCGATGGGTTCTGGTATTCAAGCAGAAGATTTCTACAACCAGTCCATAGCTAAACTACCTTTCTTTGGCTTCTTTTTGGTGACGGAAGATTTTATTGCAGCTCGTGGCCGGGCTGGAGGATTGGCATTTTGGATTCGAGAAACTTAAAGACAGGGGATTTCACATTTGCGCGAACCATCAAACTGGACGACAACTAGACAAAATGCTGTGCATATTTACTACTTGTCCAATGACTGCGATCGCAGGCGCACCAAATCCAGTTTTCTCTACCTGCTCTACAATTGTTTTTAAAGTACCAATTAATTCTTCTTGTTCTGGACGCGTACCCCAGCGCACTAAAGCAATGGGCGTTTCTAAATTTAACCCAGCGCCACTTAACTGTTCCACAATATAAGGCAGATTGTGAATGCCCATATAAATTACAATGGTTTCGGAACCGTGCGCGATCGCATTCCAATCCACTTTCGGTCTATACTTACCCGCCGCCTCGTGACCAGTAACAAATGTAACTGAAGAACTATATAGTCGATGAGTTAATGGAATACCTGCATAAGCTGCGGCTGCAATACCCGATGTAATACCAGGCACAACTTCCGTTGCTATTCCAGCATCAACTAATTCTTCCATCTCTTCGCCACCGCGACCAAAAATAAAAGGATCGCCACCCTTCAACCGCACCACAATTGCATGATCCTGTGCTTTCTCAATCAGCAATTGAGTTGTTTCTTCTTGCAACAACGAATGTCTCCCCGCACGCTTACCAGCGTTAATTTGCTCGGCTTGGGGATTAATCATTGCCAGAATTGCCGGACTCACTAAGGCATCATAGATAACTACATCTGCACATTCCAATAAACCTTTTGCCTTCAAGGTAATCAGTCCTGGATCTCCTGGTCCCGCACCTACTAAATAAACCTTTCCCAAATACTTATTCTCCTGTTTTTCTGTGCGGTTCATCTATCTATCTGTTAAATCCCAAATTAGCTCGGCTAATTCTGCACTTGCTCCCAGTGGTTCTGCCAATTGGAAATTCACCGCAGAAAATTGTAATTTTAGCTCCTCTATTGAGGCCGCGATCGCATCGGTTATTCCACCAGCAAATAAAAAGTATGGCAAAATTGCAATTTCTTTATAACCAGCAGCTACCAACTCTTTCACCCGTAATTCTAAACCAGGAGGATTAGCCCAATAAGCAGCTACTGTTCCCAAACTCGCTGCTATTAATTCCACAGTTTCTTTGGAACCTGGGCGACGGCTACCATGAGCTAAGAGAATCCATGCTTCTGCTTTTATAGCAGCTATTTGCTTTGCCAGCAATTTCTCTAAATTGGGGTGAGAGCCTAAGTATGGTTGCAACTCAATCATGATATCCTGACCAATAGCCTGTTGTGCTAGTGCTACTTCGGCAGGAATATCTGTCATTACATGGACTCCCGGCAGCAGAAATAACGGTACAATTTTGAGGCGATTTTCATTTTGAGACAGTGAGTAATCGCCAAAAGCACTTTTAGCAAATTGTTGAATCTGCTCGTGTAAAGGTTGAGGACTCATTTCTAAAGCAGCGATGCTAACCAAATGATCGCTTGACAATTTCTGACATACCAGCCTAGCTAGTTGCTGCATAGCAATTTCTGGGCGGCGATCGCGACTTCCGTGAGATACTAGCAGATAGGCAGATGACATCGGCAAAGCTTTAACTCTCAGTGACTAATTATCATATCTTACTTAATATTAAGCTGGTGGTAATAACTACTCAGGTGATTATTGAAACTATTATCAAATACTAAATAGAAGTATTTTTAATCACTTACTTATATAAAGAACTCCAAAAATTAAATTGACTATCAGCCCCTGCTTCCCCTGCTCCCCCTGCTCCTTACTCTTTTTCGGCAGTGTAAGTATAAAATTGATCAAAAGCTCCCACGGTTTCAAATTTGTAAGAAGGTATCCAAGAGTTTATTTTTAAATTTGTACGGTAAATGCTAAAAATAATATAATTTTGTCTTTCTGTAGTCCTGGCAAGAATTTCTTGGATTTGCGGGTTAGCCGAGTCAACCAACTTATCACAATTAAAACGGATTAAATTTTCTATAAGATTGGTAGTTTTTTTGCACACATCGGTTTTTAAGTATTCTGTCAGCCGTTGCACCGCATATTCTTCATACTCAACCTGACTGGGATTGGTATTCGCCATTGCCACACCCAAGGCGGCTAGTCCTGCTGCTGCTCCAGTATATGCAATGATCGTTAAGGGTTTCATGTTTGCCAAGTAAAATTCATTATAATTGTTAGATTCCACAGACTCTAAATTAACTCAGTCCGTTCCTTGAAAAAAACTCTTGATCGCTTGCCAAATTATTGCTATAATAGAAATTGTTGAATGGCGAGCGTAGCCAAGTGGTTAAGGCAGTGGTTTGTGGTACCACCATTCGTGGGTTCAATTCCCATCGTTCGCCCTACATAATTTAATAGTGATCCATAAGTTCCTATACAAGATGGGTGGTGGTTTTGAAGATTCATAACCACTACTTTAGCAAGGATATGCCATCTATGAGTTCATGGGCTTGGAAGCGTCGTAAACCTACTATTCATCAGACTAGCTTATGAAGTAACTTCAGCCATATAAGCAAATCCACTTACCCAATAAAAAATGTATTAGGACTTACGCACTGTACAAATGCATCGTCATGTGAATTACCTAAAATAGGAAGTTTTCAGGCTTTTGTTAATTATCCTGCGATGCCTACGGCGGTAAACTACGTAAATAGACCATGCTGTGCCCTTACGAAAGATATGGTTTTTAACATTGCTTCATATTTGGTCTTTCTTGTCTATGCGTAAGTCCTATGTATTTAAAAGATACCAATAAGTAAGTCGGCACAATAAAAGCAAACTGTATGAAGAAAAGTAAACAAGGCTTAAAACCTTTTTCCCCCTGCTTTATCCCAACGAGAATTATTTACGCCGACCTACTTATTTGTATTGTACTGCTCAAGGAAAATCCTCCAGTTGTTACTAAATTCAATCCTTTTTTCAGGCAATGCTATCTGTGCAATTAAGATTCCCGACTTCTCTAAGAAGTTGGGAATCTTAGCCTCAGAAGTTTTTAAACACACATACATTTAATTGTCAGAAAATGCCTAGAAGAATGATAAAAGTCAGCCCACAGAAGGCAAGCATAGATATAATCAGAATGTTGCCAATACTGTGGTCAGAAGCTGCGGAGTTATGTGTATTAGTAGGCATATAAATCGCCCCCACTTAAATAACTTTTGCTTAAATTGTAACTAGGGCGAACAAAGATTAGTCTATCTTAGAACAAAAATTGATTTTAATTCATTGGAGTTTAGCTTCAGACCTTTACTGAAAGCATAAGTATTAAGTTTTGTGTCAAACTTTAACCAATAGATAATAGCAACATAATTATTTGCTACCCAAATTACTAGAATATCAGCAATAATCAAAGCTGCCGAATAAATCATCTACACCCACTATAAAAATGAATATTAACCCTCTGTAAGAATTAAAAAAGTATTTCTTTGCAGGCCTTACAGAGCTTGAAAGCTAAATCTTGACATTATCATTGTGCAAATAATTCAGATACACGTCAAGAAATGATATAGTAAAGCTTAACTCAAACAGTTAAGGGCGTAAAATGCTGTGCCCTAAACATAATCATGTAGTTATTTACTAACATCTATCAAAAGAAATAAAAATTGTATTCCTTTAGTTAGAACAAAAAATACTGAGTCATAGATACTTTAAGTAAAGAAAAACACGGTTTAAGTGCCTGCTGAAAAGTTGATATTTGTAGGTACACAGATAAATTATATTTATCTGTGTTGTTTCGTGTTTATATCTGGTCAAAGAAAAGGTGGAGGCTTATTTGCTTCGCCTTGAAAGTCAACAATGCAAACATAGTCATCTATTGGAGTTGCCATGTCTGAATTGCTTCAAGTAGTCTTAGATAGTGAAGAAAAAAGTGATTTGCGTTCCTTTCTTAGCGAATTACGCCAACAAGAAAAGAAGTATTTGCTGCGGAACGACATACTGAATGTATATAGTGAGTATTGCTCAAAGTGCCAGAAACCAGAGGAATTTTACACTTCCTCTGAGTTAGGTAAACTGATTTACTATACTCAAGAAATTATTCAGGAAGAGTCAAACTTTTGTTTCATCATCCGTTCTAAAATTGCCAGCCAAGAAGTTTATTGGTTGACATCAGACTTGAGCATTGAGCCGATGACGGTACAGGATTTGCTGGATTTGCGCGATCGCTTGGTGAATAAATATCATCCCAACGAGGGCGGCCTGTTAGAATTGGACTTCGGCCCGTTTTATGACTACACCCCAGTCATCCGCGACCCCAAAAACATTGGTAAGGGGGTAGAATTTCTCAACCGCTATCTATCCAGCCAAATATTTCAAGACTCCAAACAATTGCTGGACAGCTTATTGAATTTCTTGCGCCTGCACCACTACAACGGTGTGCAATTGCTCCTTAACGATCGCATTCAATCACAGCAGCAACTTTCCGAGCAAGTTAAGAAAGCTATCAGTTTTGTTAATAATCGCCCTGAAGAAGAACCCTACGAACAATTCCGGTTCCAATTGCAGTCAATGGGTTTTGAACCGGGTTGGGGTAACACCGCAGGGCGAGTGCGCGAAACTTTAAATATTCTCGATGAATTGATTGATTCTGCCGATCCTCAGACTCTAGAAGCTTTCATTTCACGGGTTCCGATGATTTTTAAAATCGTCTTGGTGTCAGCTCACGGTTGGTTTGGACAAGAGGGAGTATTGGGGCGTCCCGATACTGGGGGTCAGGTAGTTTACGTCCTTGACCAGGCAAAGAGCCTAGAGAAGCAGCTACAAGAAGATGTCCTGCTTGCGGGTTTAGAGAAATTGAATGTCGAGCCAAAGGTAATTATTCTCACCCGCTTGATTCCTAATAGTGATGGCACCCTTTGTAATCAACGGCTAGAAAAAGTCCACGATACCGAAAATGCCTGGATTTTGCGAGTGCCTTTACGGGAATTTAATCCTAACATGACTCAAAACTGGATTTCCCGGTTTGAGTTTTGGCCTTATCTAGAAACTTTCGCCATTGATTCAGAAAAAGAACTACGGGCAGAATTTCAAGGCACACCTGACTTAATAGTTGGAAACTATACTGATGGGAATTTAATAGCATTCTTGCTGGCGCGACGGCTGAAAGTTACCCAATGCAATGTTGCCCATGCTTTGGAAAAATCTAAATACTTGTTCAGTAACCTCTACTGGCAAGAATTAGAGGAGAAATATCATTTTTCATTGCAATTTACAGCTGACTTGATTGCAATGAATGCTGCTAATTTCGTTGTCAGCAGTACCTACCAAGAAATTGTGGGAACACCCGATAGTGTGGGACAGTACGAGTCTTATAAGTGCTTCACCATGCCGGAGTTGTACCATGTGACCAATGGCATTGAATTATTTAGTCCCAAATTTAATGTCGTACCACCTGGGGTAAACGAAAATAATTACTTCCCCTACACCCGTAATAAAGACCGAGTAGAGAGCGATCGCCAACGCCTTGCAGAAATACTTTTTACTCTGGAAGACCCTACGCAAATCTTTGGCAAACTCGACGATCCTAACAAGCGCCCTCTCTTCTCAATGGCGCGTCTTGACCACATCAAAAACCTCACAGGTTTAGCTGAATGTTATGGTCAAAGTAAAGAATTACAACAGCATTACAATTTAATTTTGGTGGCGGGTAAATTGCGCGTCGAAGAATCAGGCGACAACGAAGAACGTGATGAAATTATCAAACTCTACCAAATAATTGACGAGTACAATCTCCACGGCAAGATTCGTTGGCTAGGTGTGCGCCTGACTAAAACTGATTCTGGTGAAATTTACCGAGTCATTGCCGATCATCAGGGGATTTTTGTACAACCAGCTTTATTTGAAGCTTTTGGTTTGACGATTTTAGAGTCGATGGTTTCAGGATTACCGACTTTTGCCACACAGTTTGGTGGGCCGCTGGAGATTATTCAAGATAAGGTTAATGGTTTTTTGATTAACCCAACACATTTAGATGAGACAGCCACAAAAATTGTGGATTTTATTACAAAATGCGAAAAAAATCCTAACTACTGGGATGAAATTTCGCAGCGAGGAATTGACCGAGTTTATAGCACCTATACTTGGAAAATTCACACTAGCAAGCTGTTATCATTAGCACGGATTTATGGCTTCTGGAATTTTACTTCAAAGGAGAATCGGGAAGATTTATTGCGTTATCTTGAGGCTTTGTTCTATTTAATTTACAAGCCAAGAGCGCAACAGCTATTAGAACAGCACAAGCACCGATAATAAGTTAG
>NZ_DASQZC010000035.1:0-1822 GCF_035638895.1 Nostoc sp.
ACTGCACCAGTATCTACATTGGTACGAAAATTTTGGTCATTGCTACCTACTGTCCGTAAGCGGTCTGGTACGGGATTGAAGTCAAAACCTGACTGAAATCCTCCATTAAAGCTGCTAGATAGTTTGCTCACAAACGTAGCCCGACCAGTTCTAGGATTGATCGTGTATATGTTGTCAGTATCTGTGACACCATAAAGCAGACCGTTTGCTGGACGGAAGTCAATACCTTGTAAGTTGCCGTCAATTCCTTTGACTTTAACTGTGAAAGCAAATCCACTTGGATCTATATTTACAAGAGTATTCTTTGAGGTTAAGCCAATGAATCTTAAAGGAGACCATTTGCCTGTGACATTGATTTGAAGGATATCAGCTGATTTGGTGATATTAACGTCAGCTAAAATTTTGTTAGCACTCAAGCCAAGACTTGCAGTGGCTAGAGTAACTACAAGGGCAATTTTACGTGTGATAAAGCCTTTCATCATACACTCCCAAAATAATATTTTCTGATTTTTATTCAGCAACGAGTTATCCTTTTCTAAAAGGATTAATGGTTAAAGTTTACTGATAAATACAGATTACACTGAAATCATTTTTTACGGGTTAAGAAAAAATTAATATTTAAAAAAAGTACGCTGAACCTTTCAAAAATGAACTTAAAGAAAAGTTTATTTAATGCTTTATAGAAAACATCCTACTTTTCCTGCTTAACCTACTTTTAAGTGTCGGCTTCAACACATACTGTGGAAGTTCTAAATAAAATAGATGCGATAAGCAAAGCTTAAAGCTTTTGGCTTATCGCGCTACATCTTCTCTATTTTTCAGCAAAATATTGATTTTTAAATTTGCGGTCTGTGATTCTCATAAAGTATTGATTATGATAAACTTTAGACTCTGACTCATTTATTAGAATTACAGCTTTAGCCTTACTGTTCTAGCTGCTGGGAACACGAACTATCTGCCTCAACCCGTTAACAGACTTAAGCCATTATCAGAAAATTATTACTGCATTCTATCGATTGTGCGATACTGAATAGCTTCTGCTACATGATTGGTTTGTAGCTCATCTTCTCCTGCCAAATCTGCAATAGTCCGCCCTACTTTAAGAATGCGATCGCTTGCTCTTGCCGATAAACCTAATTTTCTAATTGCTACTTCTAATAAATTGCGGCTAGCATCATCTAGCTTGCACCATTTCTGAAGATGACGACTTTGCATGTGGGCGTTACAACGCAGATTTGCTTCTCCTTGAAAGCGGGTAATTGCGCGATCGCTTGCCTGTTGCACTCGTTGTAGCACTGTTATTGATGCTTCTCCCGTAGGTTGTTGGGTAATCTCCTCTGGTTTCAACCTATTCACCGCAACTTGTAAATCAATTCGATCCATCAACGGCCCAGATAGTTTTGCCCAATATTGCTCGCGTTGGCGGGGAGAACAAGTACATTGTTGGATGGTATCGCCATAGTAACCGCAAGGACAGGGATTAGTACTCGCCACCAAAGTAAACTGTGCGGGAAACATTACTGATAGTTTGGTACGGGAAATTGTTACATAGCCATCTTCTAAAGGTTGACGCAGGAATTCTAATACATCACGTTTAAATTCCGTGAGTTCATCAAGAAATAACACACCTCTATGAGATAATGAGATTTCTCCAGGACGAGGGAAGCTACCACCACCAACTAGAGAAGGCCCGGATGCTGAGTGGTGGGGACTGCGAAAAGGGCGATCGCGTACCAAAGAACCGCGATTTTTCAATAAACCAGCCACCGAATGGATACGAGTCACTTCTAAAGATTCGGCAAAACTCAGGGGCGGTAAAATT
>NZ_DASQZC010000036.1:0-7448 GCF_035638895.1 Nostoc sp.
CAGCATTTGAAGTTTGTGTAAAAAATTTTTAGCGAAGATGTTAGTTTCTGTTGGGCAGATGGGCATCCTCATAGCAGGAGGCTTGCTGATACTTAAGTATTTACCGCAGCAAGTGTGTGAGGCATGGCTAGTTCAGAGGCAGAATACCTAATTACCCGTAAAAAGCAGATTGGGCGGCGACAAAAGATTGTCACGATAGTGTCGATGTTCTCGTTTTTTGGATCTACAGTATTTGCAGTCATTCCAGCAATCCAACAGGCTAGTCAACCTAAGCCAGCAATCGCATCTGCTTCTCCTGAGTCATTATTACAGCAACAGGCGCGGGGTTACGAGTTGGTTTTAAAACGGGAACCAGAAAACCAACTTGCTTTAGAGAAACTGTCTTTGCTGCGGTTGCAATTGAAGGATGCTAAAGGTGCGATCGCACTTTTGGAGAAGTTGGTGAAGTTACATCCTGATCGGCAAGATTACAAAGTTGTATTAGAGCAGGTTAAGAAGCAAGAGGGAAATGGCGATCGGTATTAGGTTGCTAATTCCAGTGAAATAGATAAATTCATAAATGCTATGAAAAACAAATTAACTGAATTTAATATCTCAGAATGTCAAGCCAAGTTTAATCTTTCTTACCATATAAACTTTGCTTACTGGTGTGAACAATTAGTAGGATTTACTAATAAGGATATTTTAGAAGTTGGCGGAAGTTTACCTAAAGAATTCGTATTTGATTATTTAAATACTAAAACATGGACTGCCTTAGAATCACCTGAATACGAGAATTCTCTTAAAGGAGTTAGCGATCTTGCTCTAGCATCTTCTCTTTCTAAATTAAGTGAAATTTCTAATTTAGGTTTCAATAACAAGAAATCGGATAATTATACTTTTTTTGCAGCCAATATAGAAGATTTACCTTTAGAATATTACAATAAATATGATTTAATATTTTCCATAGCAGCTTTTGAACATATTCATAAAATTCCATCAGCTTTGGAGAAAATGTTTTTAGCTTTGAAACCCGGAGGTCAACTATTTACAGTTTTTTCTCCTATTTGGTCAGCACATGATGGACATCACCTACCACAAATAACGGAAGTAAATCAAGAGAGAACTTTTCATTTTCATAACTCTCCGATTCCTCCTTGGGGACATTTATTAATGAAACCTGCGGAATTTTGCCGCTATTTATATCAATTTACCAATAAAGAAACAGCAGATTTAATGACTTACTATGTCTATAATTCTCCTCATATAAACCGATTTTTCACAGAAGATTATATAGAATTCATAAATCAAAGTTCATTTGAAATTAAACGGCTTGATTCAATTGGTTTAATCCAAATTCCTGAAGAAATTCAAAAAAGACTAGAAACTCTTTACCCAGGAAGAAAGCAGTTTGCCAATAATGGCATTCTAGCAGTATTGAAAAAGCCTCAAGATGATTCGGATAAAAAAACATTATCTCCGGTGGAACCTGCGGCTAAATCACAGGTTTATGTTAGTTATGCTGATTCATCCAATCAAGAAGCATTAAGAGTAGAATCAACAAATAAAAATAAAGAAAATGACACTCAAATTGTTCAGAAAAAAGCACTTGTATTTTTCCCTCACAACCCTTACCCTCCTAAAACCGGCGCTCATCAACGGTGTCTTACAATATTGAGTGGAATTAAGGAATTAGGATATGACGTTACCTTATTTGGTTCTAACTTAATCACCGATAATCTTTGGGAAATTGATAGTAGTCGAAATTTGCAGCATAAGCTTGGTATCAATGTCGAATTTTATAGAGGTACTCAAGCAGACCGACAGTTCATGGCAGAGGTAAGTGCAGGGAGTAAAGGATTAACAAGTTGGGAATTTTACACACCGCCAGGATTATGCGAAAAGTTTCGTCAACTTTTCACAGAGATAAAACCCGATATTATTGTGATAAATTATGCTCTTTGGGCAAAACTAGCTATTGGAGATGAGTTTAAGTCAGCAGTCACGATAATCGACACAATCGACTTGATCACACTCAATGGTCAAATGAGAGAAGCACTTGGGAAATATCTAAATTCTCCTCCATATACTTCAGATAAGATAGATCCCCAAATTCTAGATGAGGATTTCTTTTCTAGATTACAACTGGATGCTACATCTGAAGAGTACTGGATATATGATCAGTACGACTATACAATTGCGATTGCTCTGCGAGAGGCACAGTTTATCCAAAAACGTACCCACCGAACGCAGGTTAAGTATGTTCCGATGACTTTCACCACAGAAGGATTGAATAACACTTATTGTGGTGAGCCACTGCTTGCAATCGGGCCTAACCCATTCAATATCCAAGGATATTTATATTTCACTACAAAAGTGCTGCCTCTCGTACTTAGTCAAATACCAGAATTTCGCTTACGAGTTGTAGGTTCTAGCTGCCAGCACTTAGCTCCTGTTAAAGGTATTGAATTATTAGGTTTTGTTCCCGATCTTAAACCACTATATACTGAAAGTCGCTTTGCCATCTGTCCACTAATAGGAGGTACTGGTCAGCAAGTAAAAATCGTAGAAGCAATGGCATATGGCGTACCTGTGATCACTTTACGAAATGTAGCTGAGAGTTCTCCTATAGAACATGGCGTCAATGGGTTTATTGCAGATAATGCTGAAGAATTTGCTGAGTATGTTATTCAGTTATTCCGCAATCAAGAATTATGTCATCAATTCGGACAAGCATCTCGACAGACAATAGCAGTTAACTTTAATAAAGATAAATTAGTAGAAAACCTAAGTTTTCTAAACCCGGAACATTTGCAAAAGTCAAATATAAACAGTAAAAAACTGTTACCTAAAATAATAATTGACGGTGTATTTTTCCAACTTTACCAAACTGGTATTGCTCGTGTCTGGAAATCCTTGCTAGAAGAATGGGCGAATAACGGGTTTGCTAAACATATTGTTGTCCTTGATCGTGCTGGAACTGCTCCCAAAATTCCCGGTATTAGATATCGCAGTATTCCACATTATGACTATAACAACACTAATGCTGACCGGGAAATGCTACAGCAAGTTTGCGATGAAGAAGGCACAGATTTATTTATCTCTTCTTACTATACAACGCCGACTACAACGCCTTCTGTATTCATGGCTTATGACATGATTCCAGAAGTTATGGGATGGGATATGGATAATCCCATGTGGCGAGAAAAGCATCAGGGTATTCAATATGCATCTGGTTATATAGCAATTTCAGAACATACGGCGCATGACTTGGCACGCTGTTTTACTGATATATCTATAGAGTCTATTACTGTTGCTCATTGCGGAGTTAGCAGTACTTTTTCACCAGGCAAATCCGAAGAGGTTAATGCTTTTAAATCAAAATATGGGGTTACAAAGCCATACTTTATTTTAGTTGGTGGTGGAAGTGGTTATAAAAATAGTACTTTGTTCTTCCAAGGTTTTTCAAGACTTTCCAATAGCTATGGATTTGATATTGTTTGTACAGGAAGCGGCGGTTTATTAGTACCTGAATTTAGAGCTTACACATCAGGTAGTATTGTTTATATGCTGCAACTAAGTGATGAAGAGTTAGCAATAGCTTATTCTGGTGCTGTAGCACTAATTTATCCTTCTAAGTATGAAGGTTTTGGAATGCCTGTGATTGAAGCAATGGCTTGTGGTTGTCCGGTTATCACCTGTCCTAATGCTTCCATTCCAGAAGTAGCAGGAGACGCAGCAATATATGTGAATGATGATGATGTGGATGAACTGGCAAATGCGCTCTGTGAGGTGCAAAAGCCTAGTATTCGTCACTCCTTAACTACTGCGGGTTTGGCACAGGCGAAAAAGTTCTCTTGGTCAAAAATGGCGCAAACAGTAAGTTCTGCCTTGATTGATGCTACTCTCCTGTCTCTAAACCTCAATGAAATTAATTTAATTATTTTCCCAGATTGGTCACAACCAGAAGAGTTAGTGGGTATAGAATTGCAACGAGTCATGAAAGCGATAGCAACTCATTTTAGTGATGAAAAAGTTACCCTACTTATCGACACTGATAAGATTGCTGACGAGGATGCCGAATTGTTTTTGTCTAGTGTGGTTATGAATCTTTTGGTGGAAGAAGATTTAGATATTACTGAAGGGTTAGAAATTTCTCCGGTGGCAAATTTAGCTGATGTTCAGTGGGAAGCTTTGCTACCTCGCATTCATGCTCGAATTGTTTTGGAGCACGAAGATCAACAAGCCATAGCACAAGTACAAGCTGTTAAGTTGCCATCTCGTCAACTTGATAGCTTGAGCAATCAATTCATAAATGATATCATGTCCGCATAATTAGTTACGATTCCCATAGTCATTGCACCCCACCCCCAACCCCTCCCCGCAAGCGGGGAGGGGAGACAAAGCGTAGCTTTGGCGGGGTGGGGTTCTTTCGGTTTAATAAGTAATCAACCGGACATGATATGATTTAGGACTGCTGTATGACCTCGCTTCCATTCCTCTGTCCTAAAAGGAAAGAAGCTTTGAATCTTTCTCCCCTTCCCTGCAAGGGAAGGGGCTGGGGGTTAGGTCTATATTCCATGTAATTAAGAACCGCTATATTTCTGCCACATCTGTTGATAGGCATTTTCCATTTCACGGGCAAATTTCTTACCATTCCACAGAGGTGATGTTTGCCTTGACTGTCGCAGTTTCCACGCAATTTGTTGTCTTAATTTCTCATCTTTACCTAACTTCACACCCCATCCTACATACTCTTCATCACTCCAAGCTAAACCTTCAGTTACACCTACATTCATCATCATTGTGTAGCTATTACGGGCTGCAAATTGTTCTCCCACTCTGGTGACTATGGGGATACCCATCCATAATGTTTCTAGGGTTGTGGTTGCACCGTTATAGGGATAAGTATCTAAGACAATATCCGCAATGGCTAAATTGGCACGATGTTCCATATCTGTAGGTGCAGAAGGTAGAAACCTTAAGCAGTTCAAATCAACCCCTTCAGCTTCAGCAATTGGCGTAATAAAGTTTTTTAAATCTTGATGGTTAGATCGATGACTTTTAAGTAGAAAATAACTATTAGGAACTTGTTTTATAATCTGCATTTGTAACCGGATATTATGGAGATTACGTTTTAATCCGGTTTGAGAACTAAAATAAATAATCCCATCATCAGGAATATTTAAAGATTCTCTGGTAATAGTTGGTGTTCCTACAGTAAAGCCATCAATACCAATATAGTTTTGAGGGAGTCGCCAAATCTTTTCACTATAACAATCTTGTGCTGATTCTGGTAATACGTAGTTATCAGCAATAAAATAATCAACGTTTGGGAAACCAGTCGCATCATACCCTAACCAAGTCACTTGAATCGGTGCCGGTTTCAGGGCGACAATAGCGCAATTTCCATAGGAAGTTAAACTATCTAAATCAACTAAAATATCTATTTCATCTTGGTTAATTTGATCTGCAACTGTCACTATCGGAAGATATCCTTGATAAAAATGATCACCAAATTCGTTTTTATAAGCTTGTTGTAGTGGATCTTCAGAAACCTCGCTTAAGGAATATAAATAAATATCAAATTGTTGCCGATTATGATATTTTAATAACCACCAAGCTAAAAAACCGACAGAATGAGTACGAAAACATCCTGATAAATAGCCTATTCTTAGGGGACGCTCACTCAAAGAAGGACGAAGTGAGAGAAAACGTTGTTGATAAGTGCTGATATATCCAGGAAACTTTTTCGATATCAGTTCTTGACATAAAGCAGCTATTTTATTGCGAATTAATCTATTTTCTTGGGGATTATCTTCCATATATAGTAAAAAAGCCCCAATAGCTAAAATTTGCACTAAACTTTCGCTTTCTACTTGACTGATGACAAGATTAGATAAGAACAGTTTATATTTTTGGTAAGCTTGAACTGTTTTTTCCCAACTATCACAAGAAGTTAATAATGCTTCTAGTAAAAATTGAGTGCCGACTATTTGATCAATAGGTTCTTGAGAAATTTCTAAATATTTGTTTGCCCAATACATAGACTCTTTAGTATAATCTAGTCCTAGTCTTTGCAGGGGAGAAATAAGTTTTCTAATACAATCTAAATTATTAGGTTCTAGCCGGAGCGCAATTTTTACAAGATAAATTGACATATGCTGGTAAAAAAAATAATGATAGGCATCAGCTTTCTCTGTCAATAATTTAATAATAGTTTCAGAAGTTAATAAATAAGGTATAAATGCTTCAACCAGTTTATCTATAAAGGGAGGAGGACTAGCCGGGTCAGGATGAACTAACTTTTCAATCACTTTAACTAATAAACTTTCATCAAAAACAGGGGTTTCTGTTAGTTGGGATATAGCTTTAATTAATTGATTAAGATTCGTTTCCTGATCATGAATCTTTAAGTCAATGTTTAGTTCAATTATTTTTAAAAGATTATTAATATCATCAGGAACAAATTCTCTAATGTGTTGACGAACTACCCAAGCTATTTTATAGTTAGAATTGGCTTCTTGTTGTTGAGCAGCATTTGATAAAATTTCCGTTAATTGTTGCAGCCATTGTTTTGACTCTTCTTCTCCAAATTCGAGAAATGGAGTCATCCAAGTAATCTGCGCTTCTTCTTCTCTTCCTTCTAATAATAAGGCTAATCCTAAATACCAATAATTATAAACTTCCCTAGTATTTTCAGTAATATTTTGTTCATATTGTTGAATAGTTAACAAAGTTGGGATTGAAGAAATTTGATTATCTAACTCGGTGGTCATGATTGAAAACCTTGAACTTGTTTGGAAATTTATTGCTAAGTGAGATTAAACCTGATTTTAAATAAGCTTCAAAATGCCAATTAACTTAGGGATTAACACCTCTTAACACTTAAATTATGTGAAGAAATTGTATCAAAAAAAATGCTAGATGAATTGAAGTGCATCTAGCATTTTTAAACACAAAGGATTAAACCTTATTTCATAGTTTCCAGAGCCGAGGCACAGGTGGCACCAGCGGTAGTTGACAGTCCAACTGCAGGAGGACTAGAAGTAACTCCAGTTGTCTGACAAGCAGCAGCAGAAGTTTGTCCACTTGCGAGAATTATGACACCACCAGCAAAGCTTTTGAGAGACTTAGCATCGTTAGCTGCTGCGTTAAAAGTTGTACTTTCACTAGTTGGAGTTGTTGGAGATATTGTATAAGTATAGGACACGGTTGAGGTAGGAATACCAATTTGCAGCTCGTCAACAGTGCCAGCAAACGATACGTTTTCGATCCGGTAAGACTGTTGCGCTCTGTTAACTGAACCAACGTAGGTTTTAGCTTCAGATTGTTTAGCTTTTGCTGCTTGGTTCAAGAAAGAAGGTAGAGCGATCGCAGACAAAATACCGATGATGATAATTACTACTAGTAATTCAATGAGTGTAAAACCTTCATTTTCGTTCTTTTTGTTGAGGATGTGTTGAAGG